>JANQKA010000643.1 GCA_028281405.1 Hasllibacter sp.
CGTCGTTCATCAGGGCGGGGTCGCCGTAGCTGAGGCTGCCGATGAAGAGGGACATGGTGAATCCGATGCCGGCGAGGCAGGCGATGCCGTAGATGTGCGCCCAATTCGCCCCGTGCGGCAGGCGGGCGAGGCCCGTCTTGACCAGAATGAACACGGCGCCGACGACTCCCACCTGCTTGCCGAGGACCAGTCCCGCGGCGATGCCGAACGGCAGGGGGGCGAAGAGGTCGGCGATCGACATTCCGGTCAGCACCACGCCGGCGTTCGCGAAGGCGAAGACCGGAACGATCAGGAACAGGACATATGGAGCGAGTCCGTTTTCGACGGAATGCAACGGGGATTTGTCCCAGCGGTCGGTCAGCGGGATGAAGAAGGCGGTGAGCACGCCGGCGAGCGTGGCGTGGACGCCGGAGCGCAGGACGAGAAGCCACAGCAGCATTCCGAGCATGATCGAGGGAGCGACGCGGTGATGGCCGCGGTGGTTGCGCCACCAGAGAAGGGCGAGCGGAACGAGGGCGAGAAACAGGTAATCGACCTTCAATTCCGCGGTGTAGAAAATGGCGATGATCAGGATCGCGCCCAGATCGTCGAGAATCGCGAGGGTCAGGAGGAACACCTTCAGGGAGGTCGGGGCGCGGCTTCCCACGAGGGCGAGTATGCCGAGCGCGAAGGCGATGTCGGTCGCCGCGGGGATCGCCCATCCGTTGAGGTTTTGCGGCTGTTCCCAGTTGAGCGCCACGAAAACGACCGCGGGAATCGCCATGCCGCCGACGGCGGCCGCTCCCGGCAGAATCACGTCGGAGGGGTTCTTCAGTTTGCCCTCCAAAATCTCCCGCTTCAACTCGAGGCCGATCAGGAAGAAGAAGATCGCCATCAGGCCGTCGTTGATCCACAGGATCAGCGCCTTCTCCAGCCCTTCGCCGCCGTAGGTGACTGAAAATTTGGTGCCGAGAATCATTTCGTAGGCGGGTTGGAGGGACGAGTTCGCGACGATCATCGCGGCGACGGCGGCGGCCATGAGAAACAGTCCTCCCGCGGCGTCGTCGTTGAAAAAGCGGTCGATGGCGCGCCCGAGCGACATGTGTTTTCCTCCTTGGTGGTCGGGGGGCTATTTAATGTTCGAGCGCCCCGAATCAACGCGAAACGGAGACCCGCATGGATAATCGGCCGAACGTCGCCGGAGCTCACGCCCCGGGGAGGAGCCGCCCGCCCGCGGCGCCGGCCACGGATGGCCGCGCGGAACCGGGTGCGACGGGGGGGCGGGCGTGATCCGGGACGCGGCGGCGGACGACGCCGCAGGTGTCGCCGATATTTGGCGGCCCGTGGTGGAGGAGACGCTCGCGACATTCAGCACGCATGTGCGGACGCCCGAAGAGGTGGCGTGGCTGATCGGGGAAACGCGGGCGGGTGGGCGCGCGTTCCTCGTGGAGGAGGACGCGGCGGGCATCGCCGGATTCGCCTATTACTTTCAACTCAGGGGAGGACCGGGCTACTCGAGGACCATGGAGCACACGATACATGTATCGGCGAGGGCCAGGGGGGCGGGCGTCGGACGCCGTTTGATGGCGGCTCTGGAGGGACGGGCGCGGGACGGGGGAGCCCACTCTCTCTGGGCGGGCGTGAGCGGCGCAAATCCCGGAGGGGTGGCGTTTCACGAGGCCGTCGGATTCGTGAAGGTCGCGGAATTGCCGCGGGTCGGGTGGAAGCGCGGGCGGCTGCTTGACCTGATTCTTCTGATGAAGGTGCTTTAGCGCCCATGTCGATTTGGTCGCGCATCACGGACGCGCTGTCGGAACTCCGGGCGTGGGAGCCGCTATCGGCGGTGTTCGAACACCGGAGCGTGCCGCCCGAGAAAACCGTGGCCTTCACGATCGCGGCGATCGCGCTCGGAGCCAAGATGGCCAAGGCCGACGGCCGGGTCAAACGGTCACAGGTTTCGGCCTTCCGGGAGGTGTTCCACATCGGGGCCGAGGACGCCCCCCGGGCGGCCCGGGTGTTCGACATGGCGCGGACGGACGTGGCGGGTTTCGAGGAATACGCCGACCGCGTGGCCCGGATGTTCGGTCCACGCGACCCCGTGCTATTCGATCTTCTGGAGGGACTTTTCCACATCGCGGTTGCGGATGGGACTTACGATCCCGCGGAGGACAGGTTCCTGGCCCGCGTGGCGGGTATATTCGGCATCTCGGATTTGGAATTCGCGAGGATGAGGGCGCTCTTCGCTCCCGGCTCCGAACCCGATCCGCACGACACGCTTGGGGTGTCGCCGGAAGCGTCCCGCGAAGAGAAACGCGCTGCGTGGCGCCGGCTCGTGCGGGAGACCCATCCGGACCGGCTGATGGCCCGCGGGGTTCCGGAGGAGGCGGTGAAGATGGCGGAAAAGCGCCTGATCGCGATCAACCGCGCGTGGGAGCGCGTCGACGGGGGCTAGGCCGAACAGGGGCCGCCGCTCCCTCGGCGCTCCGCCGACGCGTCCGGGGGCCGTCAGCGTTTGACCTTGACCTGGCACTCCGCCCCGAGCGCCGCCGCGAGGGAGGCGAAGCGGGCCTCGGACACCTCTCCCCAGAGCTGTGCGCCGTCGCGGTCCAGGATGATTCGCAGGATCCGTTTCTTGGGTTGCCATTCCAGGCGGCTCATTCGGTCGGGCGCGTCGAGCGCGAACATCGCTCCGAAGCGCATGGCCTTGCCGAGGGCTTCCGCGTCGTTCCGCTCGCGCTCGGTCAGCAGGTCGAAATATGGCTCGAGGTGGCTCCCGGTGCGCGAATTCTTGTAGCGGTGCAGAAGCGAGAGGCCGATGAACACCCGGCCCTTGTGGTCCAGTCCTCCGAGGTTGGCGCGCGTGACGTTGTCGAAGCAGACCTCGTGCCGGTGGTCGGAGTGGGCGCGCCAACTGACGTCGTGCAGCAGGCAGGCGGCCCGGATCAGGCGCAACCGTTCGTCCGAGGCGTTGCGGTGAAGCGGCTTGAGGAAGCGGAAGAGTCGGTGGCCGAAACCGGGAATGCGGGAGTCCTTCGCCTCGGCGAACCGGGCCGCCTCGATCAGGGGATCGCGTTGCTTCAGCTGGTCCGGCATCTCCGCGAAAAGCAGGCCTTCGCGCAGGCCGTACGCGGAGACGCGGATTTCCCGAACTCCGAGGGCCCTGACCGTTTCCTTCAGTACCTGGCTCGCCAGCGGAACGAGGGACATGCGTTCCAAGGAGGCTCCCGCCCGGGCGCGCAGTGATTCGATATCCGCTTCGGCGATGAGCTTCACCGTCTCCCTCACGTCGCTTGGGGTCATGGCGTATTCGTGCAGGACCTTGAGCGGATAATCGCGCCGCTCCATGTCGATCCGGGCGATGGCGCGCCACGAGCCGCCAACGAGGTAGAGCCTTTTGGATCCCGCGAAACGCGGCGCGACCCGGGCGACGCAGTCGCGTATGGCCGCCTTGACGGCCTTCTTGCCGCCCGGGAGTCCCGAAAGCATCTGTGGGCCGAGCGGCGTGGTGGCGAGGTCGCCGACCGCGCCCCGGCTGACGAGGGCGAGTTCCATGGATGATCCGCCGATGTCGCAGACCACGCCGTCGGCCGAAGGCCACCCCAACAGCACTCCCTGGGCGGCCAATCTGGCTTCCTCGACACCCTCGATGACGCGGATCCGGATTTCGGTTTCACGTTCGACCTCGTCGAGGAATTCGCCTCCGTCCCGGGCGTCGCGCACGGCGGCCGTGGCAACCGCCGTGAAGCGGGAGCATTTGAACGCTTCCAGGAGTTTGGCGAACCTCCGCATCGCCTCCAGCGCGCGGCGGCGTCCATCCGGGTTCAGACGGCCGGTTTCCTTGACGCCGCGCCCGAGGCCGCAGAGGAGTTTTTCGTTGAAAAAGTAGGCGGGGCTGCGGGCGGCGCCGTCGAAGATCACCAACCGCACCGAATTTGACCCCACGTCCAGGACGCCGACCCGTTCGAGATGCTTGACCGAAGGGTCGTTGAACAGAGGCGGGCCGAAGGGACCCCAGTCTTCGAGCTCGGTTCCATCCATCGCCACGCTCCAGCGGCACTCTCGCCGGCGCGGCTTCTAACATGGAAACGACGGTTGGCCAAAGAGCGGGATGGCGGGAGGACGAGCGCGTTCGCCGCGGACGGACCCGGCGATGGCGGGGAGGCGGGGGCATCCCGGCGGACCGTTGTTCGAGGGCGCGGTTGCGCCGCGGCGTCCGCGCTTGGCGCGGAGTTCCCGAACCGCCGGGAGGACGGCGCGGGAGGGTCGGAGCCTCCATGGGCCGCGGGCGCCCCGCTCCCGCCCTTGGCCGGATGCGCGGCGCGGGCCTTCCATGCGCGGACGACGCGGGACCGCGGGTCGGCCATGAAGAGCCGTCCCTCCCTCGCGCCCGGGCGGACCAAGGCAAGTCCACACGCGCCGCGTCGAGGTCGACGCCCCTTCACTTGGGCGCCGGGTGGACCACGGATTCCATAACGGCGCGATGACTTGGTCGTTGATCCTCCACCCGCGCGCGGGGGGGACCGCGGAGTGGATCGGACCGCCGCGGCCGAATCGTCAGACGCGGGAACGCGTCAGGTCGGGCACGTCCGCCGCTCCCGTCGTGCCGCGGCCCGAAAGGGACGGGTTTTCCATGAAGAACCGATGGCAGCTGAAAGGATCGGCGTCGTCGGGATGCGGGGCGCGCTCGAATCTGCCGTCGGGACGCATGATCCAACTCTGCGCCTCGTCGGCGAGATTCGCCGCCATGATCTGCTTGACGATCTGGGCGTGGACGGTGGGGTTGTGGATTTCCACCAACTGCTCCACCCGGCGGTTGAGGTTGCGGTCCATCCAGTCGGCCGAGGAGATGAACACGCGGGCGCGCTCCGAGGGCAGGCTGTGGCCGCAGCCGTAGCAGACGATGCGCGAGTGCTCGAGGAATCGGCCGACGATGGATTTCACGCGGATGTTCTCGGAGAGGCCCTTTATGCCGGGACGCAGTCCGCAGATGCCGCGGATCACGAGGCTGATTTTAACCCCCGCTTGGCTGGCGGCGTACAGGGCGTCGATCACGTCGGTCTCGATCAGGGAATTCAATTTCGCCCAAATCTCCGCGGGGCGCCCAGCGCGGGCGTGTTCGGCCTCCTCGTCGATCAGGTCGATGAGGCGCCTTTTCAGCGTCAGCGGCGAGATCGCGAGGTTTTCGAGCCTGTCCGGCTCGGCGTAGCCGCCGAGGTAGTTGAACACCCGCGTGGCGTCCCGGCCGAGGGCCTCGTCGCAGGTGAAGAAGCTCAGGTCCGTGTAGATTTTCGCGGTGATCGGGTGGTAGTTGCCGGTGCCGCAGTGGGTGTAGGTCACCAGTTGGCCGCCCTCCCGCCTGACCGCGATCGAGAGTTTCGCGTGGGTCTTGTACGGAGTGAAGCCGTAAATGACGTGGGCGCCCGCGCGCTCGAGGCGGCGCGATTGCCTGATGTTGGCGGCCTCGTCGAAACGGGCCTTCAATTCCACCAGGGCGGTAACGGATTTGCCCGCCTCGGCGGCGTTGCACAGCGCTTCGACGATCGGGCTTTCGGAAGAGGTCCGGTAGAGCGATTGTTTGATCGCCACCACGTTCGGGTCGTTCGCCGCCTGGGTCAGGAAGCGGACGACCATGTCGAAGGTCTCGTATGGGTGGTGCAGCAGCATGTCCTTGCGGCGGATGGCGGCGAACATGTCGCCGTCGTGATCCTGCACCCGCTCGGGGACGCGCGGCGTGAAGGGAGGCCAAAGCAGCGCCGGGAACTCCGAGGTGATCAGCTCCTTGACGTCGGCGATGCCGATCAGCCCCGCGATGTCGACGATTTCCTCCGTTTGGACGCCGAGATTCTCCACGATCAACTTCCGCAGCGACTCCGGGGCGTTTTCGGATATCAGGAGACGGACGGCCTCGCCCCGCCGCCGCCGCTTCAGCGCGGTCTCGAATTCCCTCACGAGATCTTCGGCTTCGTCCTCGACTTCCAGATCGCTGTCCCGAAGGATGCGGAATTCGCAATGCCCCTTCAGCAGGTAGCCGGGGAACAGCAGATGGACGTTCAGGAGGAGGAGTTCTTCGAGCGGCAGGATTCGGCGGCGTCCGCCGGGGCTTCTGGCCAGCGGCATGAAGCGGTCGATTTGGTTCGGAATCGGCAGGAGCGCCGTCAGGGAGCGGTTGTCGGAACGCTTCTCCAACTCGAGCGCCAGGGCGAAGCCGCCGTTGGGAATGAAGGGGAACGGATGCGCCGGGTCGATCGCGAGCGGCGACAGGACCGGAAACACGTTCCGCATGAACCGCTCGTCGAGGTCGCCGCGCTCGTCGGGGGAGAGGTCGCCGCGGCCGAGGATGGAGATGTTCTCGTTTTCCATCAGGCGGCGCAATTCGGCCCATTGTGTTTGCTGCCGGTCCATCAGCTTCCGAACTTCGACCTCGATCAGTTCGAGCTGCTCGGCGGCGGTGCGCCCGTCGTCGGCGGTGGC
Source organism: Hasllibacter sp. (assembly GCA_028281405.1). Taxonomy (GTDB): domain Bacteria; phylum Pseudomonadota; class Alphaproteobacteria; order Rhodobacterales; family Rhodobacteraceae; genus JANQKA01. The sequence continues at coordinate 6,451 of JANQKA010000643.1, forward strand.
GGTGGACCCCTTGTTCTTCATCTCGCGGAGCCCGGCGACGCGGACGGTGAAGAACTCCTCGAGATTGGTGTCGGAGATGGACAGGAACCTCACGCGCTCCAGAAGCGGCACGTCGGGGTTGCCCGCCTCCTCGAGGACGCGCCAGTTGAACGCCAGCCACGACAATTCGCGGTTGAGGTACCGATTCGGGCTGCCGGGATCGAATCC
>JANQKA010000659.1 GCA_028281405.1 Hasllibacter sp.
GCGCGGTCGCCGGCACCGGCGCCTCAATCTCACCAGCAACGGCATCCGCCTTGGCGGTCATGGGGGCGTTGGCCATGAACGCAAGCACGACGGCGATCATCATCGCGGAAAAATACCTGGACATCTCTCTTCTCGCTGATTTCTCACACGCTTCATTTCACATCCATGCCCGCGGCGCAAGCCCGAAAGGTGGAACATCGCCTCGCGCCACATGGACAACTCCGGAACAAAATTTCCGCCGGTGTTCGTTTGAAATTTCACAGATTTCCCTGGAGCGAATCCCGCATGGCCTCGAGGCCAACCGTCCGGAGACCTCCCCGTCCGAACGAGCGCCGGATCGTCCAATGGATCCGATTCCGATAGTCCCAATGCGTGCGGTGCGTCCCCGCCCGAAGCCGACGCCCACCGACGCCTTGCCCCCCGGGTGGAAGGCATTCCCTCCCGCGACGTGACCGCGACTCCCTCCCGAACGTTCCGGTTTGACCGGCTTCGCAGACCTTAGCCACTTCGAAGGTTGTGTCGGCTCCCAGTCGCTCCCAGTCTCTCCCGGCCTCGATCCACGGTTGCCGCCACGAGATCCGCGAACACCCAAGCGCCGCAGTGGGATGGACGACTCCTCCCGTGGGACGGCAATCAGCGGTTGACGGTGCCGAATCCAGCGGAACGGACGACCGCCCAGAGGCCAACACACCTTGCGAGCGGCGATGGTCCGGGTGTGGCGGTTGCCGAGGCGACGCGGTTCTCCGCACGGGTTGGAAGCCCACGCCCTTCTCCCGATCCCCTCGGCGCCCTCCGCCGAAGCCAGGCCCCGCACCATCATGAGGATCGGGCGCGAGCGGCCATGGCCGCGGTCGTGAAGTCCATGCGCAAACGGCGGGGACGCGCTTCCTATGATTGTGGTGCTCAGAGCGCGCCTGGAATCCAGCGCATAGGCGCAAATCTCCGCCGCGGTATGGCCGGGCCTTGGAATCTCCTCGCCATTCCTTCGGCCTCGGCGTCCGGGAGCGGAGTCCCTTCTCGTCCCCGGCCTCAACATCGATGGAATTTCAAGGCACGACGTGAAATCCAAACGAATCATCGTCACCGACGGGCACCTTTCGCATTCCGCCGGATTCGGGTAACACCGCCCCGTTGCGTTGGGGAGCCTGCCTCGCGCGACAACTGCCGGGCGGCGGAGCGTTCGCGCTCCGCCGCCCATTCATGTCAAGCGCGGGGAGGTCTGCGGGTGCACCGTGATTCGGGAGCGACGTGCCGATGCGTAGGTTCCGACGATGGGAGGGGGACGGACGACCCGCTTGACATGTCAGTCTCCATTCGATCCCGAGGGGAGGATCGGGGAATCGGCATTTCGGTCGATCCAACTTCCGCGGAGGAGAATTGTCGCGCCCCCGCGAAGCCCATCCCCGCTTGATTCCACCGAAGGAGCGTGCGCGATCCGAATCACCGATTTGTCCCTCGGCTAGGTGTGGATCGTGGCCAATGTTGGATCCAACTTCCACGGCTTGTGGCGCATCGCGGCCCGGAGAACCCACCGAAAGCGCGCGGTGCCGCCGACGGAGCGCGGCGCGACGCGAATCACTGATTCGCTCCGCGGGAGGACCGATGGGCCCGAATTCCATCTCCCGAAGCACGAGGGGCGCTCCCGCCGGGAAAAGGCGGGAAGCCGGCGCATGGCAACGGCTTGGCCATCGGACGAGGGGAGATTCTTCCCGGGACCGCGGCCTCCCAACAAATCGAAACTGGCTGAGTTGTTCCCGTGAACAGATGCTCCTTGGGGGTCGTGTCGGCTTCCGGTCGCCGCCGGCCGTGTTGGCCGCCATGAAATCGCAACCACGGCATGCGGGATAGGTCGCATCGGTTCCGCTCGCCATGTTCCGGTTTTCGCGTGTCGGAAATATCCGGTGACGCCAATGCCGGTCCGATCGTCGGCGGTGTGGCGATGCCTTGGCGGGACTTGTGATGGGGTTCCCGTGTCGGTTCGGTTCCTCGAAAGCCTATTTTGGCGGTGCCGCTCAACGGCCGGCGCCGGTATTGGAGCGGCCGTTCTTCCCGCCCGGGCACGAGTCGCCGAGCCATCTGGTCCCACCAATCGAACCACGTCGCACCGCGTTCTTCACGCCCGGCCCGAGGAGCCGACCCCGAAGCCGCCCGACCGCCGGGCGGGGGCGATTCATCCGTCCGCGCTCGAGGCGCCACGAAGGCCCGACGTTCCGGCAATGGGCCGTGGCCGGAGTTCATTTTCCCGCGCAAGTGGCGCCCCGGGGAAACCGCGTCCCAATGCGGCGTCCCTCAGGGGAGTTCTTTCCGCCGGTGCGCGAGTGGCCCGTCCCACCGATTCGCGTGTTTTCCCGCTCGCGAGGGGCCAAGACAGGGACGTTTATTGAACGGGGACCGGAATTCCTTCCTCCGTGCGCGAGGAAGCCTCGGAGCGGGGACGACGCGCGCGCGTTCCTTGCCTCCCGCGCGCGAGGGGGCCGTTGGGGAGTTCGACACGGCGGTGTTCGGGGGATCCTCCGCCTTCCGCGTGCGCGAGGGGGGCTCGCCGCCTACATGTCGACCCACGGGAAGGGCCTGCCCACCTTCCGCGTGCGCGAGGGGGCTCGGCGAACACGACACGCGGCCGGCCGTCACGGGGCCCGCCTTCCGCGTGCGCGAGGGGGCTCGGAACGGTGGCCGCCCCGGAGCGCTCGGGCAGGACCGCCTTCCGCGTGCGCGAGGGGGCTCGCTGGGTTGTGAGGCGCGCCGCGGAAACGCGGTGGAAGCGTTCCCTACCGGCCGCGCGCGAGTGGGCCGTCGGCGTGGAACTTGCTTCATGGCTTCCTGAATTCAATCCGCACGCGCCCGAGGTTCCTTCACCCGTGTCGCGGCCCTCGGAAAGTCGCCCCCCCAAACCCGCCTGGCGCCGGGCGCACGCCACCGAAGATCAACGGGTCGGAATGGAAGGATTTTCCCATTGAACAGGCTTGCGCTCACCGCGCGCGGCATTAGACGGTCTCCGGAATCTAGTCCGCCCCGGGCGCGGAATCCGCCGGGATGCCGGTGGTCGGCGCGACACTGGCCCGGACCACCCTTGCGCGGAATGCCGCGTCTTGAACCGAGGATGTCATGCAAACCGTCCAAACCCTTAACGAGGGGCTGAAGCGCTCCTTCCGCATCACGATCGCCGGGGAAGATCTGGCCGCCGAGGTTGACAGGAGGCTGGTCGAGACCCGGCCCAACGTGCGGATGAAGGGCTTCCGGAAGGGCAAGGTGCCGCTGCCGGTCCTGCGGAAGCACGCCGGGGAAAGCGTATTGAACGAGGCGGCCCAGGATAAAATCAAGGCCGCGGTCACCGAGCACGTCGCGAACGGCGGGGAGCGCGTGCTGGGAACTCCGCGGGTGACGGTGGCGCCGCGTTGGAATCCGGGGGATGGTTTCGAATTCGATCTTTCCTATGACGTGGCCCCCGAGATTCCGGACATCGTTTTTTCGGACATCACCGTCGAAAAGCTCGTGGTCGCCGGCTTGGACGGCTTGGTCGACGAGGAATTGCGGGCCAGGGCGCGGAGCTTCGTCGACAAGGACGGAGCGGCGGAAATGGGCGACCGGGTGATCGTCGACTTCGTCGGCCGGATCGATGGCGAGATATTCGAGGGTGGCGAGGTGGAGGACTATCCGCTGACGCTTGGAACCGATGTGTTCATTCCGGGTTTCGACGAAGGCCTCGTCGGTCTGTCCGCCGGAGACCGGAGCGTGGTCCACGCGACATTCCCCGGCGATCATCGGGTAGAACGGCTCGCGGGCAAGGCGGCGGAGTTCGAGGTGACGGTCAAGGCGGTGAAGACCGGCGTGGACGGGGAAATCGATGATGAATTCGCCAAGCGTCAGGGGGCGGACAACCTTGAGGAGCTGAAGACCGGAATCCGCGCCGCCCTCTCGGCGAACTTGGACCGCATTTCCCGAAACCTCGTGAGGACCAGATTGCTGGGCACGCTTCAGGAGAAGGTTTCCTTCGAGTGCCGGTCGCACATGCTCGACCAACAGGTCCGGATCGTCGCGAAGGCTCTTTGGATGGAGCGGAATCCAACAGCGAAGGAGGAGGACGTCCCAGAGTTGGAAGCGACTCCCGAGGTCGTGACTCTCGCGGAGCGCCGCGTCAGGGGAGCCATGCTATTCGAGGAATTGGGGCGGAAGAGCGGTATCGAGATCAGCGAACAGGATTTGGCGCGGGAGGTCGCGCGCAGGTCCATTACGTTGCCCGGTTCGCAGGAGGAGAACTTCAATAAGATGTGGGAGGATGCGGGTGTCCGCACGCAGGTTAATTCGCTCCTGTTCGAGAGCAGAATCATCGACTACATCTTGGAATTGATCCACGTCGAAGTAAGGGAAGTCACGTTGGCGGAACTGAACGGCGCGTTATCCGAAGAGGGCGGCGACGGCTGAATCCCGCCCGGGGATTCGTCGGGGACGCCCGAAGAATATCTCCCGACAGCCCCGCGGGAGCGGGAGAAACGGCGGTGACGGGCTCGACGGATTGGTGTTTCGGACTCTTCCCGAATGATCGACATTCGTCCGCATGGCGGGACGGGCGGACCCCGAGATGATTGACTCCGGGCATTGCGTCCGGAGCCCGGTCGGACCTTGTCCGGGAGGGCCGCGTAAGATCGTTCCTTCCGTTGGTGGCGCGGGATCCCGGCCGCGGGAACCCCGCCGCGCGTCGCGGGACGGTCAAGAATCCGGACGACGGAAGGAAGCCGGGACGGGCTTCGCTGCGCGAATCCCTCGCGTCGCTGGGGCATGCCACGGACGGCCGGTTCAGGTGAAGGCGGCCGGTCCCGCCCATTCGCGCAGCTGGGGCCGCGGCGGGGGAGGCCGTCGCGGCCGCTTGGGGTTTGGTCCGGGTCGGTGCCGATTGACGCGCCATCCGGCGGATGGTCGGGAATCGACCGCCCAAGGGAATCCGGACGGTCGGCGGAGGAGGGATAAGGAAGGGATTCCGCTTGCGTTCGTCCGTGGATTCGCTAGAAAGGTGGTTTGATTTCGACACGCCCGCGCGCGGGGCACCGCGCGCGGCAGAACGCGAGGACGCCATGCGGATCGAAGAGACCGTGAACGAGGGGCTGAAACGCTCCTACCGAATCACCATTACCGAGGACGAATTGGCCAATCGGATCGTCGAGAAGCTGGCCGCGTCCCGGCCCGACGTCGAGATGAAGGGCTTCCGCAAGGGCAAGGCCCCCATCGGTGTGTTGCGGCAGAAGTTCGGTCAGCGGGCGCTGTCCGAGGCGATCAACGAAACCCTCAGCGTCGCCGTGACCGAGCAGGTGAACAAGGCCGGCGGGGCCGAGCGGCTGTCGGCCGACCCTCGGATTGAGCGGAAGGGGGACGACGGTTCGGTATTCGAACTGCACTACGAACTGATGCCGGATGTGCCGAATATTGATTATTCCGTCATCCGCATCGAAAAACCAGTGGTGAGCGTCGGCGAAGATGAAGTGGACGAGAGGCTGAGGGAATTGGCCACGCGCTTCGAGGACAAGGGCGCCGCCGCGGAGGACGGCGATCAGCTCGTCATAGATTTTTCGGGCAAGATCGACGGCAAGGTCTTCGACGGCGGCGAGCGGAAGGACTACGAACTGGTTCTGGGCGCGGGAGCGTCGGTCCCCGGCTTCGAGGAGCAGCTCGTCGGGCTTTCCACGGGCGACCGGAAGGTGGTGGAGGTGTCCTTGCCGGACGATTACCCGGTCGGGGGCGGCGGCAAGGCGGTTCTCGATGTGACGGTCAAGGCGGTCAGGGTCGTCGAGACGGACGCGTTCGACGACGAGTTGGCCAAAAAGCACGGCTCCGGGAGTCTCGACGCGCTGAAGTCCGAGCTCCGCGGCCGGCTGGAGGAGGAGTACGCGTCCGATTCCCGGTTCCTGGCCAAACTGAGACTGTTCGACGTCCTGGAGGGAAAGGTGACCTTCGATCTGCCGCCGACGATGCTGGAGGACGAGGCCAAGCGGGTGGCGGATACACGGAGGAAAGGGGAAGGCCGGGACGGGGGCGGTTCCGGCGGAGGGGTGACCGACGATGATCGGAAATCGGCGGAGCGGAGGTTGAAGATCGGTTTTCTGATCAGGGAACTCGGAACCGGCGAAAACATTCTCGTGAGCGACGAGGACATGGAACGCGCGATTCGCCGCCACAGCGAAATGTATCCGGGGCGGGAGGAACAGTTCATGGAAGCCGCCCGGAAGGATGCGGGTATCCGCGAGTATCTTCAGGCGCTGGTTTTCGAGGAGAAGGTCGCGGACCACATGTTCACTTTGGTCACCGTCGACGAGAAGGTGGTCCCGAGGGAAGAGTGGGACAGAATCATCGAGGAAAACGCCGACGGTTGGTCCATGGAGGTCGACCTGTGGTGATGGGCCGCGCCGCCCCCCTTCGGGGCGGCGGCCGGGATGGTCGGTCCTTTCCGTTGGCCGGGTTCGTCCTCCTGGGCGGGCCGCGGCCGGGGATAGGGGCGCGAATTCTCCGAGTGCGGCCGCCGGCATGATCCCCGGGACCGCGGGGCGCGCCTCGGGGTCGCGGGCATCGGCGCGCGCGCCGTGGCGCCGCGTGGGAGATTGGCCGGGGCGAGGCGGTTGGAAATTCGGAGGCCGAATTCGACGGGGCGCGGCCCGATTCTTTCGGTCGCGCGTCGTGGGGGAACGACGCCTTGGGGGGCGGACGGGATTTCCCGGAGTATCCGTGGGGGACGAATCATAAGGGCGGTCCCGTGGGACCGCCCTTCCTTTTCGGCGATGCCGGGTGGCCCCGCCTCGACGGATCAGCCCGTTTGGGCGCGCTTGGCGGCGACGGGCGTTTTGGAGGGAGCCGCCGCTTTTTCCGCGGCGGCAACGTCCTTGAACACGGCCTTGCCGGTGGTCAGCATCAGTTCGACGGTCTGGATCTGAACCTTCTTGGCGACCTCGGAGAGGGAGGCGATGTGCCCGAAGGCCGATTCGACCTGCGCGGACGCGAAGTCGGCCAGCGCCTTGGCGTAGTCGGACGGCTCCTCCTTGACAGCGGCGACGC
>JANQKA010000712.1 GCA_028281405.1 Hasllibacter sp.
GATCGTGGGCGGCGCGGGAGACGACAGAATTTTCGGCCATCTGGCAAGCGACCACACCTCGGCCGACAATGAAATCGACGCAGCGGTTTTCGCGGGAACCGTGACAAGCTACAGCGTAACCGCGGTGTTGGCGGAACCGGTCGGCGGGGAATACGGGGTCGTGACGTTCACGGTCCAGGATATCGACGCGGAGGCAAACGGTGGCGACGACGGCGGGGACACCGCGGTCGGCTTCGAGGAGTTCCGGTTCGGAGGGAACGCGTTCGCCATTTTGCGGGCGGACATGGCCGGCGGAAACGACGCGGACAAAATCATCATCGGCACGATGGAGGCGGAGAGGGGTACCGTGCTCGACGGCGGGATGGGCGATGACTTGATCTTCGGATTCGGCGGCGGGGACTTGATCTACGGGAGCGGAGGCGACGACGTAATAACGGGCGGGGACGGGGATGACGATATCTATGGCGGAGCCGGAATGATGGACACCTCGGTGCACCGCGGTGAAAGGGAAGATTACAAGATCAGTGCGAGTCTGTCGGGCGATGATGATTATATTGAATACACTATCGAGGATGAGATGCCGCAAAGACATGGCGACGACGGTGAGGACGAACTGTTCAATATCGAGGTGCTTCGGTTCATTGGCGATACCCCCGACGCGCCAACGAGCATGAGGTTGGAGCCGACAATGGTGGATTTCATCGCTGGGGCGAACTCGGATGAAACCATCATTGGCGGCGATGGCGGTCAGGAGTTCCTCGGCGGCATTGGAGACGACATCATCATCGGAGGTTCCGGGTCGGATGTCGCGATATTCCATCGCCACATATCCCGTTACGAGATCACCGTCTCCGACACGCGAAGCACGTACGATGGAATTAACGTGAGACACACGCTTCCCGACAATGTCCTGTCGGAGGGGACCGATATTCTGAGAGGCATCGAGGGGATTCGCTTTGGATACAGTACGGAGACGACCCAAACATTCACGGTCAAAGACGATAATCGGGCGACGGAAGAGAACGAGATTTTTCTGGGAACCGATTCCTTTGACAACCTCTTCGGTCTGTCCGGCGACGACATCATTTTCGGGTTCGTTGGACCCGACTGGCTCTTCGGTGGATTGGGGGACGACATAATTTACGGTGGACCGGGAAGAGACCTCATCGAGGGAGACGCGGGAAATGATAAACTATATGGCGGAGCGGGATCGGACGACCTAAACGGCGGTGGCGGTGACGACCTGATTTTCCTTGAATCGTCCCCGGGAGAACAAGACACGGTTATTTTTGACAACCCTTTGGGAAGGTTTACATTCGATACTGGAGAGGATGGAGAAATCGTGATCGAGGATTTGGCGGATTCCGCATTGGACAATCATGCTGGAAGAAATATCATTGACTTGGCGTACGACCCGGCCACTTCCGGTTTCGTGACGGGGGAAATCGAATTCGGAAACAATATAAGCTATATGACGGACAACATTTACATAAACCGCCAACTCACCGCGGACGCGGCCTATTCCGATCAAAACGACGTCATCAGGATCGATTCATACACGGGGGACAGGACGATCACGACGGGAGGAGGCGAGGACACCGTCATTGTATCAAGCGGGACAAGCGCGAATTCGGATTCGGGACAGGCCGCCGCGAAATTGGAGCTCGTGGATTTCGAAGTCGGGCGCGACATGATCGCGTTTCATCCCGACCTGGGGTCGGTTGGTCCGTTTCCGGACCGATCCTTCGAGATAAAATATTCTTACAACGCGGAATCCGGGTATGCGTTCTTCAGCGAAGAGAGCGACAATTTCGCGATCGAGGTCTGGAACGTGCCGAGTAATTACGACTTGACCAATTTGTTTTACATTATCGGAAGCGGCTCCACATCGAGCGCTTCAACCCGGACGGAGGGACGGAGGGAAATCGTGGCGGAGGCCATTGAGGCGGAGGCGGCCGGAGGTTTCGTGTTCGATGTCGATGTCGATCTCGATTCGGCGGATCCAATAGGAAATTCGGTCGGTGATTCATCCCCGGCGGCGGGAGGAGTTGCGGCCTTGGAGGAATTCGTGGAACCGATTGACGGTGGCGGCGATTCCTCGGTTTGTGGGGATTATCTATGCTTCACGATGTTCTGAGCATTGTGGCGGGCATGTTCACGCTCCATCATTCCCCAATCCGGTTTTCCGGTCCCGGCGGCGCGTCGTCGTCGGTGTCGTTGGCCGGCGGGATCCAAGGAACCGGGACCGTGGGGAAAAAGCCCGGAGCCCCGGCCGGGCGGGCCCGCCCGTGTCCCGGGCCGCGTGGAGACCACATGTCCGCTTGGATATGAAGGGTACCATTGGGTTTTCACGCGTCCAGTCTCTTGCGGACTCCGGTTTGGCCGTGGGCGGTGATGGTTCAGGATTTCGCGGACGCGCGTTGGTCGGCATGGTTGACTGGTCAACCAATTTCAGACGTTGTCGCGCGCGGACGGTTTAATCGATTGGATCCTGACGGGATGGCCGGGTGTTCGTGGGACTCCGCGGCCTCGGCGACGGGGTTTCCAAAATTGAGAAGGCCGCGTCGAACATCTTTTCGCCGACATCGTCCCGGCGGAGCCGGTCGTTTTGGATTCATGGTGGAGCCCCGTTCCCTTTGGCGGGGGCGGATCGGCACTTGGCGTTGCCGTATAATTCGGGAAATTGCGCGCCGCGCTTGTGTTGGGGACTGATTCCAACACCCCCATAATCCGTGAATCCACATCATCTGGATCCGGTTGAAGAATAGAACGCAACATATTCCATCAATTATTGGAATCGTCCGACATGGGGAATGATTCGCCGTCGGGTTTTACCCGGGCCACGCGTGTAAGTCCACAAGAATATCTCCGGACTCCCGGGATTGTGGCCGCTGAGCTTGATCGCGGCGTGATTTGAGCCTGGTGTTCGGTGGGACTCGAACCGCGGGACGAGACGGCTTCGGGTGGGGCGCCGCTTGAGTCGATCGGTCGACGCGGCATTGGTGCAATATTCCCGTTCTGGCGCGTGATCCCTTGTTTTGTTGGGCATTTTCGCCTTTACGCTGTCCGTTTCCTTGCGCGCTTCGGTAGTC
>JANQKA010000720.1 GCA_028281405.1 Hasllibacter sp.
TCGCCCGTCTCGGCCTCCTGAATCTCGCGCTCATGATCGGAATTCATCCAACCGATATCGAGCTGGTTCACCCGGATGCCGTTGCGCATCAGAGCGAAGCCCGAATTCCGCGTCAGAGTGGCCAACGCCCCCTTGGAGGCGCAATACGGAGCGAGGAACGGCTGGCCCGCGCGCTCCGAAGTGGAACCGATGTTGACCACGGTTCCCTTCACGTCGGCACTCTCCATCAACCGCACCGCGTCCTGCATCAGGAAGAACGGAGCGCGCGCGTTCACCGCCATCATCGCGTCGAACAGATCCGGTGTCGTGTTCAGAAGATTCCCGCGGTCGGTCAGTCCCGCCGCGTTCACCAGAATATCAACGCGCCCGAACAACCGTTCCGTCGCGATCATGACACCACGCACCTCGCTCATCTCGGCCAGGTCGGCGGCGACCATTTCGACCTTGGTACCGAACTCCTCCGACAACGCCTTCGCTACGGCCTCCCCCTTTTCCCGTCGCCTGCCGACGATGACGACGCCCGCGGCCCCCGCCTCCGCGAAGGTCCGGGCGACGGCGACGCCGAGACCCTGTGTGCCGCCCGTGACCACGGCGATCTTGCCGTCGATCCTGTTCACGCCACGACCTCGTAGCCCACCCCGGTCATGACGCGCATGAGCTCGGCGTGGCCGACCTCGGCCATCTTCACGGGAGGCGCCGATTTCGGATCCTGCTCGGCCTCGACCACGAACCAGCCCTCGTAGCCGTGATCCGCGCATTTCCCGACAATCGCCCCGAAATCGAGATCGCCGTCCCCGGGCACCGTGAAGGCTCCCTTCAGCACCGCGTCCAGAAAACTCTCCCGTCCCCGGTCCAAACTTTCCGTCACCCGCCGGCGGATGTCCTTGACATGCACATGGGTGATCCGCGCATGGTGCCGGTCGAGCGCGCGCAGGGGATCGCCGCCCGCGAACGCGAGGTGTCCGGTGTCGAGCAGGAGCGGCACGCTCGAAACCTCCATGAACCTGTCGAGTTCGTCCTCGAACTGGATCACGGCCCCCATGTGATGGTGGTAGGACAGGGGCATTCCCTGTTCGGCCGCCCAGTCGGCGAATTCCGAAACCTTGCGGCCATACGCGGTCATTTCCCCGTCAGTGAGCGTGGCTTTCGAATCAAGCGGGGCCGAACGGTCGCCTTGGATCGCCCTGCCCACCTCGCCGTAAACGATGCAGGGAGCGTCCACCGACTTGAACAATTCGATCATCGGCGCGATGCGGCTTTTGTTGGCCTCGATGTCCTCGTCGACCAGCGTGCCGGAGAACCACCCGCCGCATAGGGTGACGTCGGCGGCGCGCAGGATCGGCAGCATTTCGCCGGGGTCCGTGGGAAACCGCTGCCCAAGTTCCATGCCGGTGAAGCCGGCGGCGCGGCTTTGGCGCAGACACTCCTCCAGCGTCACGTCGTCCGACAACTCCGGCAGGTCGTCGTTCCACCAAGCGATGGGCGACATGCCCAGTTTGGCCTTCGGCATGAACCTAAACTCCGATGCGCCGCTTCGCGCGGATGCTCTCCTGATGCGCCCGGGCCTCCTTCACGCTCCCGCGTTCGGAAACCTCGGGCACGCCCACGTCCCAATCCGCGTCGCCCGGCGTCCAGTCGAAAGCGTGGGTGGCGATGGAAATCACCGTGGATCTGTCCGTCGTCCTGGCCCATTCGAGGGCCGCCCGGAGATCCGCGAGGCTCTCGCAATGCCGGCTTTCGGCCCCCATCGACGCCGCGTGCGCGGCCCAATCCACATGGGGAAAGCCATCGGGATTCTCGATCAGGCAATCCTTCAGGAGATTGTTGAAACCAAGCGTGCCCTTGAACTCCTGCAGGCGGTTGATGACCGCGAAACCTCCGTTGTCGCAAACCACCACGATCATCTTGTGGCCCGTCAGCACCGAAGAATAAATGTCCGAATTCATCATCAGGTATGCGCCGTCGCCGAGCAGCACCCAGGTTTCGCCCTTGCCCTTGTTGGCCATGGCGTTGCCCCAACCCGCGGCGATCTCGTAGCCCATGCAGGAGAACCCGAACTCGAGGTCGTAGGTGTCGGGGGCCTTCACCCGCCAGCCTTTCTGCACCTCGCCGGGAATGCCCCCGGCGGCGGCGACCATGTGGTCGGCCCCATCGGCTGCGCGGTTCACCATGCCCACGACCTGCGCGTAGGTCGGAACCGGCGCGTTCGTCGGCGCCTGGCGATCGTCGAGCAGGGCGTTCCACTCGCCGAAGCGGCGCTTGCCTTCCTCCAGCCACGAACCGTCGAGCGACCAGCCGGAGGTGGCCTCCCCGAGTTCGCGGACGCATTCCAGAGCGTCGCCCACCACGGCGTGGGCCATGTGTTTCGAGGCGTCCCAGCGGGCGGCGTTGACGCAGACGATCCGGGCGTCCTTGGCGAACGCCGTCCAAGACCCGGTGGTGAAGTCCTGAAGGCGGGTTCCGATGGCGAGAATCAGATCGGCGCGCTCCGCGAGCGCGTTGGCCGAGTATGAGCCGATGATGCCGACCGGCCCGCAGTGCACCGGATCCTCGTGGACGAGAGCCCCCTTGCCGGCCACCGTTTCAACGACGGGAATTTTCCGTTCCAGGGCGAATTCCCGCAGCGCGGACCCGGCGCCGGAGTATCGAACCCCGCCTCCGGAGATGACGAGCGGCCTTTCGGCTCCCTTGAGCATCTCTGCGGCCCCCGCCAAGGCGTCGCGATCCGGGCGCGGGCGCGGAATCGACCACAGACGCCTGGCGAAGAATTCCTCGGGATAATCGAACGCGATCTCCTGCGTGTCCTGAGGCAGGGCGATGAACGCGGGGCCGCAATCCGCCGGGTCCAGCATCGTGCCGATCGCCTGCGGCAACGATTGGATGATTTGCGCGGGATGGGTGATCCGGTCCCAGTATCTCGTAACCGCCCTGAACGCGTCGTTCACGGTCGTGGTCGGCCCGTCATAATGCTCCACCTGCTGCAGCACCGGGTCCGGGAGGCGGTTGGTGAAGCTGTCGCCCGCGAGGAACAACAGGGGCAGTCGGTTGGCGTGCGCGGTTCCCGCCGCCGTCATCATGTTCAACGCGCCCGGCCCGATGGACGACGTGGCGATCATCAGCCGCCGCCGCAGTTTTGCCTTGGAATACCCCAGCGCGGCCAACGCCATCGACTGCTCGTTCTGGCCACGCCATGTTGGCAGCCGATCCTTCACGCCCTCCAAGGCCTCGGACAGGCAGGTCACGTTCCCATGGCCGAAGATGCCGAAGACGCCCGCGAACAACGGCACCTCTTCCCCGTCGACCACCGTCCACTGGTTGATCAGATGCTCCACCAGCGCCTGAGCCATCGTCAGGCGGCGCGTCGTTCCATTCACCGCGATTCCTCCCTCTCGTCCCGCGTCGACGAAGGCTTAAAGCGTCGACCCCGGCGAATCAAACCCTCCGCCCCTTCCGTGTCCACTGGCTCCTCCGCTCAAGCGGTTGGGCGAACGAAATCGGCCCGCGCCGCCGAAACCGCGTCCCTGACCGCGCAGCCGGGCGCGTGGTCGTTCACCAGCCCCATCGATTGCATGAACGCGTAGACTGTCGTCGGCCCGACGAACCGCCAGCCGCGTTTTTTGAGATCCTTCGCCATCGCTTCGCTTTCCGGCGAAGTGGCCCGGAAGGATCCGTCGGCCTCCTCCTCCGGTTCGAACCGCCAAACATAGGCGGCGAACGAGCCCGCCTCCCCGCGCAACTCAAGGCAGCGGCGGGCGTTGTTGATGACGGACTCGATCTTCCCCCTGTGACGCACGATCCCGGCGTCGCCCAGAAGGCGGGCGACATCGTCCGCTCCGTATCCGGCCATTTTCTCCGCCTCGAAGTCGTCGAACGCCTCGCGGAAGTTGTCGCGCTTGTCGAGAATCGTCCGCCAGGACAGGCCCGACTGGAAGCTTTCGAGGCAGAGCTTCTCGAACAGGCGCCGGTCGTCGTCCACGGGCCAGCCCCATTCGAAGTCGTGATAGCCGAAGAACGGGCCGTAGTCCCCGCACCACGCGCAGCGCGGGCGGCCATCGGGGCCCTCGACGAGACTCACCCGCCCTCTCCTTCCCCACCGCGAAACCCGGTGGCCACCACGAATTTCTCGGAACTGTCGGCCCGGGACGCGGGCGGCTTCGCGTTGGCCACCTTTTCGAAGGAGCGTTTGAGCCGCGCCTGAAGCTCCCGTTCCGCGCCGCCCTGCAGCACCTTGGCCACGAACGCGCCTCCCGGCGAAAGCACGTCGAAGGCGAACTCCGCCGCCGCCTCGCAGAGCGCGACGATCCGCAGGTGGTCGGTGGCCCTGTGTCCCGACGCCGACGCCGCCATGTCGCTCATCACGACGTCCGCCGGGCCGTCCAACCAACCCTTCACCTTTTCGTCGGCACCATCGTCCAGAAAGTCGAGCATGTGCAACTCCGTTCCGGGGATGGGATCCACCTCCCTGATGTCGACGCCGATGACCCGTCCCCGAGGCATGCCCGCCGTCCCTCCCGCCGAATTCACGCGCGGCGCGGCCACCTGGCACCAACCGCCAGGCGCGCAACCGAGGTCGACGACGCGCGCTCCCGGCATGAGGAAGCCGTATTTGTCGTCCAACTCGAGGATCTTGAAGGCCGCCCTTCCGCGGTAGCCCTCGTCC
>JANQKA010000731.1 GCA_028281405.1 Hasllibacter sp.
CGCCAGGCCCGGCCGCCGCGGAGGCGTGAAGCAACCCACACCCACGCCAAGTCTTGCGGCGGACGCTTCGCCCACGGGGCCGACCGCGACCAACGCCGATGCCGCCGCGGCGGGAATCCATGCCCGCCGACCACGTCAAGACTTGACATCGATTGAATCGCCCAATGGTCCCGGCCGCCCCCGACGCCGTGGCGGCGGCGGAGTTCGAGTCCGCGCCAATGTCAAGACTTGCGGCGGACGATTCGCCCGCGGGATGCCGCGCACGGCTCCGCGGCGGAGGCCGGAATTCAGGTCCGGCACCCGCGCCAAGACTTGGGGTCCGCGACCCGAACATCGGACCCGACCGCGACCGACCCAAAAGCCGTCGCGTCCTGCGCAGCGGCGGAGGCCGGAATTCAGGTCCGGCGCCCGAGTCAAGACTTGCGGTCCGCGATCCGCTCATCGGACCCGACCGCGGCCGACCCCGAATCCGTCGCGTCCGGCTCCGCGGCGGACGACGGATTTCAAGTCCGACGCCACCGTCTAGTCTTGCGGTCGACGATCCGCTCATCGGACCCGAACGCGGCCGACCCTGCCCCCGAAGCCGTCGCGTCAGGCGCCGCGGCGGAGGACGGAATCAAGACCGGCGCCCGCGTCAAGACTTGCGGTCGGCGATCCGCTCATCGGACCCGACCGCGGCCGACCCCGACCGAAGCAGTCGCGTCCGGCTCCGCGGCGGAAGACGGAATTCAGGTCCGGCGCACGCGTCAAGACCTGCGGTCCGCGATCCGAACATCGGTCCCGACCGCGGCCGACCCAGAAGCCGTCGCGTCCGGCACCGCGGCGGAGGACGAAATTCAGGGCCGGCGCACGCGTCAAGACTTGCGGTTTGCGATCCGCTCATCAGACCCGACCGCGGCCAGCCCCGAAGTCATCGCGACTGGCGCCGCGGCAGAGGTCGGAATTCGAGGCCGGCGCACGCGTTAAGACTTGCGCGGTCCGCTATCCGAACATCGACCCTCCGCGGCCGCCCCAGGAACCGTCGCATCCGGCGCCGCGGCGGAGGCCGGAATTCAAGGCCGGCGCCCGCGTCAAGACTTGCGGTCGGCGATCCGCTCATCGGACCCGACCGCGGCCGACCCCGTAGCAGTCGCGTCCGGCTCCGCGGTGGACGACGGATTTCAAGTCCGACGCCACCGTTAAGACTTGCGGTCGACGATTCGCTAATCGGACCCGACCGCGCCCGACCTCGAAGTCTTCGCGCCGCTGTCGCGCACGCCAGCCCCTTCGATACTCGAGGCGGGTGATTCGCTCATGGAGATCAACCGCGGCCAACTCGAAACCGAGGTGACCGGAAGCCACGCCCGCGCGAAGGGCGAAGTCGGCCGCCGCGCCCGTCCCAGCAGGAAGCAACGCCCGTCCCAGCAGGAAGCAACGCCCGTCCCAGCAGGAAGCATTGCCCTCGCGAAGCTCGCGGCCGTCGATTCGCCCGCGGGGCCCGAACACGTCATTCCCCCGCCCGCGTCCGCGCCGGCGTGGCCAAGCCGCCGCTCACCGGGCGGGGAGGGATTCACGCCTCGGCGGCCAAGCCCATGCCCCCGCATCCGTCGTGGCGGCGGGCGACCAGCAAACACGTCCGCCGCGCCCTTCCGCCCCCTTCCATGAGCGGTGTTCGCCGCGGGGGAATCAGGGCGCGGCGCGCTTCCACCCTTTCCGGATTCCGGTCTAGGTTCGACGCGAACGCCATGACCAACGGAGCACCCGATGCCGGACCGACTCGCCCCAGTCCTCGACCGGATAGACGCCTCGCTACCGCGTGCGTTGGATCGGTTGATGGATTTTCTTCGGATTCCATCGATCTCCACGGACCCGGCCTTCGACGCCGACTGCCGCGCCGCCGCCGAATGGCTGGCCGCGGACCTCAACGACGTCGGAATCGCCGCGACCGTGCGCGACACGCCCGGCCACCCCATGGTCGTCGGCCACGCCGATGGCTCCGGAACCCACCTGCTGTTCTACGGGCACTACGACGTCCAACCCGTCGATCCACTCGACCTCTGGGAGAATCCCCCGTTCGAGCCGAAGCTGGACGAAACCCCGGCGGGACGGGTCATCCTCGGCCGAGGGGCGTCGGACGACAAAGGGCAGCTGATGACCTTCGTGGAGGCCTGCCGCGCGTGGAAGGAGGTTCACGGCGCGCTGCCCGCCAAAATCTCCATGTTCTTCGAGGGCGAAGAGGAATCTGGATCCCCATCCCTCGTTCCGTTTTTGGAGGAGAACGCGGAAGAACTCGGAGCGGCGGACCTGGCCCTGGTCTGCGACACGGGTCTATTCGACGCGGAGACCCCGGCGATCTCGACGAGGCTGCGCGGGCTTCTCGGCGAGGAACTCACGATCACCGGCCCTTCGCGGGATCTGCATTCCGGCTCGTATGGCGGCCCGGCGATCAATCCGATCAGGGTGCTCGCCAAAATCATCGCCTCCCTGCACGACGACGATGGCCGCGTCACCGTGCCCGGCTT
>JANQKA010000486.1 GCA_028281405.1 Hasllibacter sp.
ATCCTTGGATCAAGTCGTTTCACATCATGGCGGTGATCGCTTGGATGGCGGGGTTGTTCTATTTGCCCCGGCTGTTCGTCCATCACGTCGAGAGCGGGCACGACGAGACTTTCCAAGTCATGGAGGAACGGCTTCTCCGGGTGATCATGAATCCCGCGATGATCGCGGCATGGGTGGCCGGCTTGTCGCTGGCCGCGACGCCCGGCGTCGTGGACCTGTCCTCGACCTGGCCCTGGGTGAAGTTCTGCGGGATTCTCGCCATGACCGCGTTTCACTTTTGGTGCGCCGCCGAGCGGAAGCGCCTTCTGGCCGGGGTCAAACGATCCGGACGGACATACCGGATCGTCAACGAGGCGCCGACCCTGTTGATGATCGTCATTGTTCTGGCGGTCGTCTTGAAATTTTGACCTTCGACGCGAATTAAGTCTTTACACCCGCGGCGGCCGGGGCTATACGCGCTTCCGCGCCCGTCCGGGACCGCGACTTTTTCCAATTCCAAGCCTTCGCTCATCGACCGCGGGATTCCGCGGCCATGCGGGATGAATCCAACATGAACGACGACCGTTTGAATCTCTCCGACCTCAAAGCGGAGAGTCCGAAGAACCTCATAGCCATCGCCGAAGATCTGGAGATCGAGAACGCCTCGACCATGCGGAAAGGCGAGATGATGTTCCAAATCCTCAAGGAACAGGCCGAAGAGGGATGGACCATCGGCGGCGATGGCGTTCTCGAGGTGATGCAGGACGGCTTCGGCTTTCTGCGCTCCACCGAGGCGAACTATCTGCCGGGTCCGGACGACATCTACGTCTCGCCCGACATGATCCGCCAGTGGTCCCTGAGAACCGGGGACACCATCCAAGGCGTCATCCGGTCGCCCCGGGACAACGAACGCTATTTCGGCCTGACCAAGGTCGAAAGCATCAATTTCCAAGAGCCGGAGAACGCCCGGCACAAGGTGGCCTTCGACAATTTGACGCCGCTCTATCCAGAGGAGCGGCTGAACATGGAGATCGAGAATCCCACCATCAAGGACTTTTCCGCTCGAATAATCGACATGGTGTCCCCGATCGGGAAAGGCCAGCGCGCCCTGATCGTGGCGCCGCCGCGGACCGGAAAAACGGTCCTTCTCCAGAACATCGCGCATTCCATCGAAACGAATCATCCGGAATGCTATCTGATCATCCTTCTCATCGACGAGCGCCCGGAGGAGGTGACGGACATGCAGCGCAGCGTGAAGGGGGAGGTCATATCCTCGACCTTCGACGAACCCGCGACGCGCCACGTGGCGGTGTCCGACATGGTCATCGAAAAGGCGAAACGCCTCGTCGAGCAGAAGCGCGACGTCGTCATCCTTCTCGATTCGATCACGCGCCTCGGCCGCGCCTTCAACACCGTCGTGCCGTCCTCGGGCAAGGTTCTGACGGGGGGCGTGGACGCCAACGCGCTCCAGCGGCCGAAGAGGTTCTTCGGGGCGGCGCGGAACATCGAAGAGGGTGGGTCCCTGACGATCATCGCCACCGCGCTGATCGACACCGGCAGCCGCATGGACGAGGTGATCTTCGAGGAATTCAAGGGCACGGGCAACTCCGAGATCGTGCTCGACCGCAAGGTGGCCGACAAGCGTGTCTATCCGGCCATGGACATCCTCAAGTCGGGCACCCGGAAGGAGGAGCTGCTGGTCGACAAGCTCGATCTTCAGAAAACCTACCTCCTGCGCCGCATCCTGAATCCGATGGGGACGACGGACGCCATCGAATTCCTGGTGTCGAAGCTCAAGCAGACCAAGACGAATTCCGAGTTTTTCGACTCAATGAATACCTGACCGGATGGCGCGGATGCGTCTTCCGGACACGATCTTCGCGAGATCCACTCCCCCCGGAAAATCGGGGGTCGCCATCGTCCGCGTCTCGGGCCCCGGCGCGGGGACGGCGTGCCGGCGTCTGTTCGGCGGGGATCCGACGGGCCGGGAAACGATGCTCAGGCATCTGCGGGACGGGGAGGGGCGGATCATCGACGAGGCCCTCGTGCTCCATTTCCCCGAGGGGGGGAGCTTCACGGGCGAGAGGGTCGTGGAACTGCAATGTCACGGATCCCCCGCGGTCGTCCGCAGGCTTTTGGCGGAATTGGCGACCTTTCCCGGATTCCGGGAGGCGGAGGCCGGGGAATTCACCCGCCGCGCCCTGGAGGCGGGACGCCTTGACTTGGTCCAGGTCGAGGCGTTGTCGGATCTGATCGAGGCGGAGACCGAATTCCAGCGCAGGCTGGCGGTGGACGGCTTCGGCGGCGCCCTCCGCGCCAAGGCGGATCGTTGGCGGGACGACCTGATCCGCGCCGCGGCCCTCGTCGAGGCCACCATCGACTTCGCCGACGAGGACGTTCCCGTGGACGTGGGGCCGGAGGTCATTTCGATTTTGAACCGGCTGCTCGGCGATTTCCGCGCGGAGATCGCGGGGGTGCAGGCCGCCGAACGTGTCCGGGAAGGCTTCGTTGTCGCGGTGGTCGGCCCGCCCAATGTGGGCAAATCCAGCCTGGTCAACAAATTGGCGGGCAGGGAAGCCGCGATCGTCACGGAAATTCCCGGAACCACGCGGGATGTCGTCGAGGTTCACATGGAGGTCGGCGGACTGCCGGTGACGTTTCTCGACACCGCCGGCCTGCGCGATACGGACGATCCGATCGAGATCGAGGGAATCGCGCGGGCCAGGAACCGCGCCGCGGCGGCCGACTTGAGGATCATCCTGCACTCGGGCGAGGGTCCGATGATCGCCCCGGAGCCGTCGGACCTGGTGCTCCGGACGAAATCCGATCTGGGACCGGGGGATGTTTCCGCGGTGTCGGGGGATGGGA
This sequence comes from Hasllibacter sp., assembly GCA_028281405.1. Classification (GTDB taxonomy): domain Bacteria; phylum Pseudomonadota; class Alphaproteobacteria; order Rhodobacterales; family Rhodobacteraceae; genus JANQKA01. The sequence continues at coordinate 2,848 of JANQKA010000486.1, forward strand.
TCGACGCCCTGCTCGAACACGTTTCGAGCGCCTTGGCCGGGCGGGTTTCCGTCGTCGGTTCGGCCACCCGTGAACGCCACGCGGAGGCGCTGCGCCGCTGCGAGACGCATCTGACCCGCTGCGCGGAGGTGATGTCCTCCGCGGAGGGCGACGAGAGCTTGGCCGCGCAGCATCTTCGGGACGCCGCGGGCGAACTGGACGGACTTCTTGGCCGGATCGGGGTCGAAGACGTGCTGGACCGGATTTTCGCGAGCTTCTGCATCGGGAAGTAACACGCATCCGAGGGCGCGGGGCCGGTAACCGTCATGCATTTTCCCGGTTCGGCGCGGCCCGGGATGTTAGCGGTTTCATGGAGGCCCGCCTCACTCCCGCGCGATTCGGTTCGCGGGAATCGGTCGGTCGGGTGTGGTGTCTCCGTGTGGGATTCATCGGCTTCCGAATCGGGAAGCGCTCGCGCCGGACCATTTGGAATGGAAAGTCCCCTGGGATTCCATGAATTCGGTCGCGCCGCGGTGTTTCTGGATTCCGCGACGGGTGACTTCGCTCCGGTCCGTCTCGACGAGAACGGACAGGTTGGAATGGCGTGGCGACCCCGCATGCGGAAGATCTTCCTGGCCGCGCGGGCGGTGAAGCGTGCCGGTTGG
>JANQKA010000773.1 GCA_028281405.1 Hasllibacter sp.
CGTTTCCACCTTAGCTCCGTAAGCCCGCATTACCCCATCGGCGGGAGTGGCGAACACTCCGCTCATATCTATCGCCGGTATCGAAATACCGGGAATTGTAACCAACGAATCCGGCAGGTCGGTCAACGACAACGGATTCCTGGCGTCGATGTTGACGGAGTGATCGACCGACACGCCATGTTCATCGGTCGCCCTGACGCTGACCGTCGTGTCCCTGGTCCCGGTGAACACGCCGCGGATCTCGCCGCTGTCCGCGTCGAAGGTCAGGCCGGTATCATTAAAATTGGTCGGATCCACCAGCGAGAACGTCAAGGTGTCGTCTCCATCCGTGTCGGTGAACCATCCGCCCGCTTCGATGGGAAGGTTCAGGCCCGCGCCCCTCGTCAGATCGATCTCGTAATCCGCGGCCGGAGCGCTCGACGATCTCGCGGGGGCGGCGTTCGACTCGATGCTCAGGGCATGCTCGACCGACGCTCCGTGCTGGTCGGTTGCCCTGACTTGGATCATGGCGTTCGCGTTTCCAGTGAACGGGCCTGTGATCATGCCGCCGGTGTCAACGCTCAGGCCGGTGTTTTCCGCGCCAACCAACGAGTACGTCAACGTGGCGCCCGAATCGGTGTCCTCGAACCAGCCGCTCACGGGAATCGGGAGATTCAACTCCCTGCCGGTCGTCAGAATCAACGCGGCGGACGGAACGGACGACGTGGTTCCGGGGGCGGCGTTCGCAGTGATTTCAAGGGAATGGTCGACGGAAGCGCCGTGTTCGTCGGTGGCCCGGACACGGACCGTGACGTTCGAGCTTCCGCCAAAGGTTCCGCGGATTTCTCCGCTGACCGCATCGAACATCAGACCGGCGCCGGTCAAAGCCGTCGGATCCACCAGCGAGTATGTCAACATCGCGCCCGTGTCCGCGTCCGCGAACCACGTGGCGGTGGAAATCGGGAGATTCGCATCCGCGCCCGTTGTGAGAACCACCGCGTCCATCGGCGCGGACGACGTTGTCGCGGGAGCGGTGTTCACCGTGATTTCAAGTGCATGCTCCACCGAAGCACGATCATCGCTGGCCCTGACGGTTACGGAAGCATTGGACGTTCCGATGAACGTGCCGCTGATTTCCCCGTCCTCGAACATCAGTCCGGTGCCGTCCAATCCCGACGCGGTGATGGTCAGCGTGTCGTTCCCGTCCGGATCCGCGAACCAGGGACGGACATCGATCGGTGAGGCCAATGCCACGCCGGTCGTCAGAACCCGGGGGGACGAAGGAGCTTGACCCGTCACCGTCGGTGGATTGGCGGTCACCGCCTCGACCGCCGAAATCACGAAGGTCTCTTCCCTTTCGCCGCCGTCGGTGACGGTGACCCTCACGTCTCCGGTCCCGGCCAGCGTCCCCGTGATCCGGTTGGTCGACGCGCCGAACGTCAATCCCGAGTCGTTCCGGCTGAACGTCACGACGAGATTCGGCGCTTCGCCGCCGGAAGCGGGGAACAGGCCATTCAGATCGATCGGGTCGATCGCCACGCCGATCACCTCGGTCCGATCCGTCGGAGCGGTGCCTTGGGCAACCACCGTGACAACGAAACTGTCCGTGACGGTCTGACCACTTCCATCGGTCGCGGTGACGGCGACCGTCACTTCCGCCGCGCCCGTGATTTCCCCGGTGATCTCCCCGGTCTCCGCGTCGCTCTCCAAACCGACCGTGGAAAGGGCCGCCCCGTCGTTTCCAACCGTCGCCTCGAACCGGAGCGTGTCGTCCTCGTCGGGATCCTCGAACGCCGACGCCGTGCCGATGGGAGCGATCTGGGTTCCGGAGGTGACGGTCCGATCCCGCAGGGGCGTTTCCGACACCGTTGGCGGTTCGCTCAGTTGGATGGTTACCGTCGCCGTGCCCCTGACGGCGTCCGCGCCTTGGGCGGTGACTGTGATCACCGCGCCGTCCGCGCCGGTGAAATTTCCGGTGATTTCCCCCGTGTCGGCGTCGATCATCAATCCGACCGAGTCCAGTTCCGCTTCGTCTTCCCCCACGGTGGCACTGTACATCAGCGCGCCGCCATCGGACAGGCTCCCGAACGCCGCGGACGCGTCGACTGCCCGGGTGATGAGCCCGCCTCTGGGAACGTATCCGGTCAAGTCGGTCGGGGGCGTGGATGGGGTTCCTCCTCCACCTCCACCTCCACCGCCACCGCCGTCGGATCCTCCGCAACCGGACAGCCCCGCGAAAGCGGCCATCGCGCCCACCGTCGCGCCACCGCGACCCGCGGATCCCATCACGGACGTTCCGGCGCTCCAACGAACCGGGCGGTTCACATTGGACAAATTCAACATGGGGGTCTCCTTCACCATCACCCACTTCGCCGCCGCCCGACAGGCGGCGCGCCGACCGGGGAGCGAAGGAATATGGGGACGGCGGCCACGCCGGGAAACCGGCGGCATCCTCCGCTGCCGACGCTGACCGCCGGGAAGCGACCGTGTACGCGAATCACTCTCCGATGGCAAGGCGGGCGGATTCCGGCGCGGGATCGCCGCCGGGCGAATCCCTTCCTGGGAACGGCGGCACTTTGATGGCGGTCGCCACGCCGCGGCGCCCGGACCGCGCCGCCACGGATGCGATCCGGAGCGGTCCCCGTCACGGATGTGATCCACCCTCAGAACCGGTCGCGCCGCGCGAATCACTCCTCGGTCGTCGAAGCGGCCACCCGAGGCCCCGAATGAACGTCTGACGGGCATCCTATCCGGCATGGCCGGCGGAGGCGCGGAATCCTCTTCGGTGGATGGGAGCGCTGGCGACACCAAGCGTGTCGCCCCGCGCCGCGTGGCCGGAGTCCGTCAACGGGAAGCCGATCCGAATCACCGCGCGGGTTCCCACGCTCGGCTGAGACAGGAATGCGGGCGCGGGAACCGCGGATCGGAATCCGTCCCGCCCAACACCAAGCGGATGGATCACTCCCACGATGGCGGATTCCGGCGACACCGGCGCGCTTCGATTCCCGACCGCAAAGCGGACCAGGGCGCTCCGCCCCGCCAAGATGACGGGTTCACGCCGCCGGGATCGGCCGGTTTCGCCGTTCCCGTCGCTGCCGGCGCGGCTCAATCACGCCCAAAGCCTATATTCACAAAGGCTTGCGTCAGATTCAAGGGTGATTCGATATTCTGCATTGACATGGTCTCGGATTCCCGTAAAGTCAGCTCATGGTGGGAACAATCATCGTTTGGACGCGGAAGCGAGGGCCTGCGGGCCACTGCCAACGCGAATCGAGTATTTCAACGGCGGGTGCCGCCTGCCCTATAAACTTTCCGTCGACCAGATCCATGCGGCCATGAACGATTTCATCGACTTCATCGGCTTTGTCAATCAACAACTCGAAAACCGCGGAACCAAAAGGTTGGAGACCATCCCGATGCCCGCGAATTTTTCCAGCATCGTCGGGGAATTCTTCACCTCCACAATTCCCGCGCATTGCCCC
>JANQKA010000800.1 GCA_028281405.1 Hasllibacter sp.
CGGCTTTCCAATCAAATTGAATACGGTGTTGGCTTACGAACATGGCGGAGCGGCCAATTGTTGCGTTTTCGATGGTTCGGCGCAGCCTTGGTTGTTTGAAAACGTCCACTTCCACCACACGATGGGAAGTGGGAAAAGTGTTGGTGGACCCTTTCCTGCTGTTTCTGATTGATGTATTCTGTCGGGAAGGCCCACCGAGTGTCCGGAAAGGGGTTTTCCTCGCGACTTGGGCGATCGATCACGTCATCAGAACCAATCCCGGGGGAGTCGCGGGGCCCATACGTGTCGCGACGCTCGAATGCGAATCGGAAGGCCTGTTCACCGCGCGAGTTGAGGGATGCCGATATCGTTGAGCACCAGAGAGTAATCGACGATGTCCGCGAGTCCCTTCCCTCATGGGTGCGAGGCAGGCAGATTGGTGCGGAGGTCGAGCGCCTCCCGGAGCCCCGGAAAGCGCGCTGAAAAGAGAGTGCTTCACAAACCCGGTGGTTTTCAGAACTTCGCGGTTTCCCAAGCCGGACGTGCGCCAAGCGTCGGGTGGAGCGTCGGAGGTCTTGATGGAATAGGTGGCGCAAGCCGAGTGAAGACCAACGCAGCCGTTGGAGTGCTTCGACAATCATCGTGACCCGATGAAGTGTCACTCCCCAAATCGCCGGCGCTCCATGGGACACTAAGTCGGGCCCGCGATGGCGTTCGGGACTTCGGAGCGAGCCGCCTCGAAGATGAAATCCGGTCTGAACCGCCGCCTGCTCCGCTCGCCGGGGTATCCCCGCGCATTGGTGAGGAACCTCGTGGTTCCGCCGTCTCTTCTCTCGATCTCCGCGGAAACCCCATCGTGGGTGTGGCCGAACAGCCAAATGTCGACGGCGGTATCAGCGATCTCCCGATCCAGATTTGAAGCGAATCCGGCGGTGACCGGATCGGATCTCCAATCGGGATGGACGCAAAGGGGGTGCGGAACGTGATGTGTCATCACAACTGTCGGCCCGTCGAATTCCCGGGCGAGGTGCCCGAATATTTTCCTTTTCTGCTCCGCGTGCATCGAAACCGCGTGATCCGCCGAAAACAGGATCGGGGTGAGCGCGGGATCATCCGTCTCGTAATTGATTTGCCTGTGGTCGTTCAATGCGCCTTCGACGGCCATTTTGGCCTGAGTGGTGTCGGGCCCGTTCCACCTCATGTCCGTCCACAGGGTCGCGGCGATGACGCGGGTGTCCCCGATCACGTGGCAGTCGCCGTCCATGATGCGGATCGGAACGCCATCGTCCTTGAACCGGGCATTGCTTTCCGCGTCCCGCCGGTGCACGGCCTGAACCACGTCGCCGTAGTATTCGTGGTTACCACGGATCGAGAACACCGGCTTTTGGAATTTTTCCCAGACGCCGAGAAGGAAATCCGCGTGCTTGGCGCCCGACGCGGAGTCGCCGCCGAGCAGGACCGCGTCGAAGGGGGCGGGGATGTCCGGCGGAGCGAAACGTTCGAATTCGGTGTGGAGGTCGGTCCAGTACAGGAAGCGTGCCATCTGATTGTCCTTTTGTGTTCCCCGCGGGGCCTTTCCGCCGGCACACCGGTATGGATGCGGTGGCCGTCGGCCCACTCACCCCGGCGCGGACGGTCGCATCGGGGCGGGCCGCGATGCCGGATAGTTCGCTCACCCAGAAGCCGTCGTCAATGGCTCGAACGGCGTCCGTCGCATGTTCAAATCCATCCGATCGAACCGTGGCCCCGCCGGCTCCGAAACCCGGTAATGGACACCGCGCGATTGGTCGCGGCGTCGACGAAGGAGCGCGGCTGAACATGACCCGTTCGCGCCGAAGCCGAGGATCGCGAAGGGGAAGGCCCCACCCTACCGACCCGGGGTTGATTCGGGCCGATGGGTTGATTTCCGAATCGGCGCCCGGAGTCTGACGGGCGGGTCCGGAAATTCCTTCCGGATGAGATCGACCACTTCTTCGGGCGTGACGGCGAACCAACCCTTCCCGGCGCCGCCGTTTGGAAACAGGGAGCGGGATCGAAACGCGTCGTGGAGGAATAGCTCCAAGGATGGGTTCGCATTCACTTCCGCGACAACGCCTGGACGGAACGGGTTGCCAGTCCACAAGCCGCCAACATGCTTCCGGACATCCTTCGAAGCCCCGCCGATTTTAATTGGATCCTTGACCAATCCAAGGTGCCGGTATTCGATCCAGACCGAATCTTCTCCCTGCGCCACGTAAATGACGCAAGGCTTGACCGCGTGCCGCGCCGCGACTTGAACATCCTTGTTCTTCGCGCCCTTGAGTTTCTTTCGACGGGCGGCGGACTTGATTTGGGCGTCGGTTAGGGAATCCTTCAGAGCATCGAGGGCCCGGGCCCGCTCCTTCGCGATTCGTTTCTTCCTTTGGGCCGCGGATTTGATTTGCGCTTCCGTCCTTGTGTCACACCGCACCGATTCGCCGAATGGCGACCGATGCGGTCGGTTCGGCATGGCATGATCCCCGGAAAACCCGCGGGCCGGAATTCGACTTCATTCCTTCATTGTCTCAAACCGCCCCGGACATCCGCGCGCGTCCGCGCGGGAGCCCGTCCCGACGAAGGGGCCGGGGCGGGCGGAACCGGGAGCGCGTATTGACGAAGAAACCGGGGGGCCGCCGACCCGCCGCGGCCGCCCGGCCGGTAAATCCGCCGGGGCGGCGGGGCTTGTCCGGGGCCGTGATCTTCCGGCCCACCGGCTCATCCGCTTCCCCGCGCCCGTCAAGCGTTCGGCCCCGCCTTCGCGCGGTGGGCGGTGACCAGTGGCGGGTCGGACGAATCGAATCGGCCGGCGGGCGTGAGCCTTCAGGAGAGGGACGCTTCCAACGCGGTGTCCATCAACCGTTTGATCGCGTCTCGGCCGGTGCCCGCGACGAGCCGTCCGAGTTCGTCGCCGCCTTTGAGGACGACGAGCGTGGAGCGGCGCGGAATGCGCAGGTCGCGGGTGATCTTGGCGGAGCGGTAGGTGTCCCAATCCACGTCCACGAACAGGACATGCCGCTCGTAGTCGGGATTTTCGCTTTTGAGCGCGGCGAGGGTGCGGCGCTGCGAGGCGCAGGTCGAACACCAGGACGCGGTGAAGTCGACGAACACGGTCCGCCCCTCGGCGAGCGCCTCTTCGACGAGTCCCGGGCGGTACCGCTCGGGGGCGGCGTGGGCGGTCGCCGGAAGAATGGAGGCGGAGGCCGCGAGGGCAATGAAGTTTCTGCGTTTCATGCGGGTGATCCTCAGTAGCTGACGGAGAGGTCGACGATCCAGTCGGGAAGAAGGCGGAGAATCCAGAATTCCGCCAAATGGTGAAGGCCGAACGCCATGGAAGCGCCGATCAGGAGGAACAGCGCGCCCATGACCGGGCGGGAGACGCGGGCGAGGGCCATGACGCGTTCGCGCTTGAACGAGATGGTCGATCTCGCCCCATAGCCGACCGCGAGCATCACCGTCGACGCTCCAAGCGCGAACGCCGTCATCAGAAGGCCGGCGCGCGTCAGGTTGTCGCCCCGGGAGGCCCAGGAGATGGCCGCGCCGAGCGTTGGGCCGACGCAGGGGGACCAGGCCACCCCAAGCGCCGCGCCGCCGAGGAACTGCCCCCGGAGCGACGCCGGCTCGAGCGAGTCGATCCATCTGTTCGACGCGTCGGCGACCACCCGCGTCGGAACCGAAAAGCCGAGCCAAGTCCAAGGAAAAACCATGAACAGACCGAACAGCATCATCCCGGTCGCGCCGACGATGAACATTCCCTGATGGTGGAAGCCGAGCAATCGGCCAAGGGCCGGGATGACCAGGCCCGCGGCGACGAATGAGGCGGTCATGCCGCACATCATGGCGACCGGGCCGAACCGCCCCGCGGTCAGAGCGGACGCGATCACGATTGGCAGGACGGGGAGGACGCAGGGATTGATCAGGGTCAGCATCCCGGCGACATAGGCGAATGGAAGATCCATGCCTCCGGGATACACCGGGCGGACGACGCGCGCACCCGGCGCGGCGGAAGGTCAGCCGCGGCGGGCGGTCTGCACCGCCAGGATTCCGGCCATGATGACGGCCACGCCGATCAGGTCGCGGGTGGACAGTGTCTCGCCCAAAACCACCGCCGCCACCGCCACCCCGAAGAACGGATTAAGGAAGTGGTACGTGGCCGCCCGCGTCGCTCCAATCCGCTCGACCAGCGCGAACCAGACCCAGGTCGCCAGAAGTCCCGGCACCAGCGTGGTGTACGCGAAGGCGGCGGCCAGCTCCCACGAAGGGGTGAAGGTCCACGTCTCGAACAGCGCGGCGGGCACGAACAGGATGGCGGCGCCGACGAACATCTGCAGGCTGACCACCATCAGCAGGTTGCCGCCGGAGGACGCGCCCTTGACCGACAGGGTGGCCACCGTCAGGGCGATCACCCCGACGACGCAGAGCGCCAGGCCCCCGACCGGGACGCCGCCGCCCGAAAGCCGCGCGCCCATGATCAGGGTCACGCCGGCCATGCCCGCGGCGATTCCCGCGATCCCCGCGGTCGACAGCCGCTCGCCGAACATCGTCCAGTTGGCGAAGGCGACGAACAGCGGCAGGGCCGAGGCGATGATCGCGGCGAGGCCGGCCTCGACCCTTTGCATGGCGATGAAATTGAGGCCGAGATAGAGCGCGTTCTGGCACAGGCCGAACACCGCGATGTTCGCCCATTGCCTGCGGTCGAGACGTCCGACCTGGCCGATGGCGACCGCGATTCCGATCCCGATCAGGCCGGAGATCAGGAAGCGAATGGAAAGCGAGGCCATCGGCGGCGCGGAGGAAACAATGATCCGCGCGGAGGTGAAGGCCGACGACCACATCGCCGCGAACGCGACGCCCATGAAGAGGGATTTCAGGTCCATGGGCCCCCGCGCCGCTCCCAATTCATCCGCCCGCTCTTCGCATGGCGCGCGACGCTTCGCAATTCGTCCGGGGAGACGGAGGAGGGACGGACCGGGGAATTTCCCGTTGAATCGTTCGGGGACGGTTCGACGAATCCCGCCGCGCCCCGTCATGCATTCCATTCCGCCACGCGAGGCGCGCGCGGATCATCCGCCGGACCGCGCCATCGGTGGGCGCGCGTCCCGCCGCCCGCGGCGGCGGGCCGGAGCGGAAGACGCTCCACCCTTCGGGGCGTCCAGCCCATCGGAGGCGGGAACGCCGCGGAACAAGTCGCGGGTTCCGCGGACGAAGGAGCGGACACCGGACCGCCGCGCCGGGCGGCCGTTCACACGCGTGGTCGCGAACCCGGCCGGGCGCGGACCGCGCCGGACGGATCCCGATCCGACCACCCGCGAGGGCGCGGATCCGGGGTGCCGGGTGATCATTCCGGGCGGGATGCTTGAAGCCCACCCGCGCGGGCGCGGACTCGCGGGTTCCGAATGGTCCGGTTGGATTGTTGGCGGGATCCCACCCGTGCGGGCGCGGACCCGCACCGACGCCGTGGAGCCGGCCCGCGGCGGATCCCGAAGGACGCCGCGGCGGCGAGGCGTGGCGGTCCGGGGAATTTCCGATCACGGGAGGCCGGACCCTAACCCTTCGCGCGTTTGCCGAACCACATGCGGCGGAACAGGCCGTCTTTTAGCCAGAACTGATGCCACAGGGCGGCGGCGACATGCAGCAGCAGAAGGGCCGCCAGAAGCGTCGAGGCGATGCCGTGGACGGTGCGGGGAACGCCGCTCGAAATTCCCTCGGGGATCGGCCCTCCGGCTTCTCCGAAGACAATCCCGAACAACCCGTTCGAAAACGCCGTGCCGAGACCGCTCAGAACCATGACCGCGACGAGGATGTAGAAGAACCAATGGGTCGCGGCCCCGATCCGGTCGAGCAGGCTGTTGCCGGTTTCGGCGCGCGGCGGTTTCTCGGTCGTAAGCCGGATTGTCAGGCGGACGACGAGGAGAACACCGATCACGATCCCCAACACAAGGTGGGGTCCGAGCGCGTACACCTTGTCGGGATTGCTGTTCGGCATGTGCTCGAGCACGGCCTTGCCCGCGATCAGCGACATCAGAATGCAGATTCCCATCAACCAGTGCAGGGCGACGAGAAGCGGGTGATAGCGGGTCATCGTGGATTCTCCTTGGGCGGGCCGCTCGCGGCGTCGTCGGGTTTCGGGTCCTCGCCGCGCGGGGCATCGGCGGACGGGGTCGATGGAAACTCTCCGGAAATTCCCTGTCGGCGTCGCGGGCGCCGCCGCCGATCCGCGCCGCTTGGCGAAGGCTCCGGCTTCGGAAGGCCCGGGCTCCCTCCCGCAGTCCGGGATCGCCGGAAGTTCGGGGGCCGGGCGGGCCCCGATGGAGGAATTGAGAAAACGAATCTGCGACCGGACGGGGTATTCTCTTTGGTCGGGCATGCGGTCGGAAGGAGCGATTCGATCCAAACGCGCGGCGGACGTGTCTGCGGCCAGGGATTTCAAAAGCACCCTTCCGGAACCGGGACACCCGGCGGGAGCGCGGTCCAAACCGCCGCGGAACCGGGGGAATTCGCGCCCGGCCAACCGCGGGTGGCGCGCGGCGGCGGCGGGGGTGCCGTAATGACGCCCCCGCCGCGCCGCCTCGGAACTAGCTGTTCACGCTGTCCTTGAGGGCCT
>JANQKA010000812.1 GCA_028281405.1 Hasllibacter sp.
CCCGCGAAGCCGCCTCCGGGCGGGTCAATAGGACCGCGCGGCCCGCCGTGGCTCCGGGATTGTCCATGTCGCGCCCCGGTGCTACCCGTGCGCGATGCCAGCGACAACCCGCCCCGCCGTCGTGCTCGGCCTCGAATCGAGCTGCGACGACACCGCGGCGGCGGTGGTGCGCCGCGCCGGCGACGGCTCCGGGGAAATCCTGTCGAACGTGGTGATCGGGCAGGCGGACCTGCACGCGGCCTATGGGGGAGTTGTGCCGGAGGTCGCGGCCAGGGCCCACGCGGAAATGTTGGATATCGCGGCGGAACGCGCCCTGGACGGGGCCGGATTGAGCCTCTCCGACATCGGGGGCGTCGCCGTGACCGCGGGGCCCGGCCTCGTCGGAGGACTGTTCGCCGGCGTCATGACGGCGCGCGGCATCGCCGCCGGGGCGGGTCTTCCGTTGTACGGGATCAACCATCTGGCCGGTCACGCGCTTTCCCCCCGGCTGACCGATGGAATCGCGTTCCCCTACGTGCTTCTGCTCGCGTCCGGCGGACATTGCCAGATCCTCCTGGTCGAAGGGCCGGAGGCGTTCACCCGCCTCGGCGGCACGATCGACGACGCGCCGGGGGAGGCGTTCGACAAGGTCGCGAGGTTGATGGGCCTGCCGCAGCCGGGCGGCCCGGCCGTCGAGGCGGAGGCCGCGTCGGGCGACCCATCCGGCGTCGAGCTTCCGAGGCCGCTGCTCGAACGGCCCGGATGCGACATGAGTTTTTCCGGCCTCAAGACCGCGGTGTCGCGCGCCCGCGACGGGGCGGCCGCGTCCGCCGGAGGACTGACCGCCGGGCTCCGCCGGAACCTTTGCGCCGCGTTCCAACGCGCGGTGACCGAAATCCTCAGCGTCAAATGCGCCCGCGCCCTCGACGCCGCCCGGGAGCGCCTGGGCCGCAGGCCGAGGCTCGCCGTGGCCGGCGGCGTCGCCGCGAACCGGGAGATCCGGTCGGCGTTGCGGGAGGTCGACGCGGGAATGGTCGCGCCGCCGCCGGATCTTTGCACCGACAACGGCGCGATGATCGCCTGGGCCGCGCTGGAGCGGATCGCCGCGGGCGCCGTGCCGGACGCGTCCGTCGCCGTCCGTCCCCGCTGGCCCCTCGACTCCGCGAGCCCGCCGATGCTGGGCGCGGGCAAACGGGGCGCCAAGGCTTGACCCGGATAGACGTGATCGGCGCGGGCGCCTTCGGCACCGCCCTGGCCGTCGCTCTCTCGGACGGGGCGGGGGTCACGCTCTGGTGCCGCGACGCCGGGCACGCCGAGGAGATGCTGCGGACACGTGTCAACGATCGTCGGCTTCCCGGCGTCGGGCTCGGCGCGGGAATCGGGATTACCTCGGACCCGGGCGACCTGACCGCCGAAACGGCCCTCCTCGCCGTTCCGATGCAGCGGCTGCGGGAGGCGGTCGGGGAAATCCGCCCCACCGCGGCGCGGCTCGTCGCCTGCTGCAAGGGCATCGAGATCGGCACCGGACTCGGCCCGTCGGGGGTG
>JANQKA010000820.1 GCA_028281405.1 Hasllibacter sp.
ATTCAAAAATAACCAAAAAAAGAAATCGCGGATTTCGGGCGGTCCCACCGGCATCCCGCGCGCCCGGAGTGTTCCGCGCGCGGGTCCGCCTTCCTCCCATCGTCTCCCAGGCTCCGGTCGCGGGATCGCCTTTCGCGGGAGGCGGTTTCACGACCCATCCGGCCCGCGGGCGGAGGAGGCCAGGTCCGAGCGGAGCGACCCTCCGCGTTATAACGCCATCCCGACCCGCGGCCCGTCGTGAAGAGACCACCGAAAGGCATCGCCCACCGCTAACGCCCCGGCGTCGGGTTGTCCCGGACGGCGCCGGGCTTTGGATCGCGGTTTCCGCGTCTCCACCCTCGCCGGTCTTGGTTTTGGGCCATGTTCCTCGGACGGTTTCCAAACCCGGCCGGTCGCCACGATGGTGAGTTCCGGTCGCAGGCTCCCGTAGGCGTCAATCGCGGCGGCCGTCCCGCTGGAGGCGCGCCGAGGGTATCGCACCAATCCGCGGGATTCCCCGATCCGGCGCAATTGGTCCGCCGCCGCTCCTTTCCGTCCGGCGATCCGTCCGGTAGGGTTTCCCCGAACGGAATCGCCGGATCCGCCGCGGTCGAACATCTCGGATTCAAGTCATGACCATTCTCTACACGCACCCCGCCTGCCTTGCCCACGAGACGCCGTCCGGCCATCCCGAACGGGTTGACCGGATCAAAAGGCTCCAAGTCGAATTGTCCGCGCCGGCTTTCGACGCGCTGGACCGACGGGAGGCTCCCATGGGATCCGACGGGGATATCCTCAGGGCGCACACCGAAGATCACCTGCGGTCGATCCGGAATTCCGCGCCGAGCGGCGGATTGGCCCAACTGGACGCCGACACATGGATGTCGCCGGGAACATTGGAGGCCGCCCTCCGCGCGGTGGGCGCGGCCGCGTCCGCCGTGGACGCGGTGGTGGCCGGCGAAGCGAAAACGGCGTTCTGCGCGATGCGCCCCCCGGGACACCACGCGGAAAAATCGACCGCGATGGGATTCTGCCTGTTCGGGACGGCGGCGATCGGGGCCCTGCGCGCGTTGGAGGTCCACGGGATGAAGCGGGTCGCCCTGCTCGACTTCGACGTGCACCACGGCAACGGATCCCAGGATATTCTGGAGGACGAGGCCCGGTGCTTTTTCGCCTCGTCCCACCAAATGCCGCTTTTCCCGGGCACCGGGGCCGCATCGGAAACGGGCGCGCACGGACAGCAGATGAATGTCCCTCTTCCCGCCGGCTCCGGCGGCGGTGTTTTCCGGGACGCATGGACGCGGATCCTCGAGCGTTGCGAGGAATTCGGCCCGGAATTGATTTTCGTGTCGGCGGGCTTCGACGCTCATCGGGACGATCCGCTGGCCCAGATCGATTTGACCGTGGAAGACTTCGCCTGGGTCACCCGGGAAATCCGCGGCGTGGCGGAGCGGACGGCGGGCGGGCGCGTGGTCTCGACGCTGGAAGGCGGCTATGATCTGGATGCGCTGGCCGAAAGCGCGGCCGCCCATGTGACCGAATTGATGGAGGGAGAGGGATGAAGGACACACCCGTCGACAAAATGAGCTTCGAGCAGGCCATGGGCGAACTCGAGAGCGTCGTCGGACAGCTCGAACGCGGAGACGTGGAGTTGGAGGAGTCGATCAAGCTTTACGAGCGCGGCGCGAAACTGAAGGCGCGCTGCGAGGCCAAGCTCAAGGAAGCCGAGGAGAAGGTCCAGGCGATCACGCTGAGCGCCGACGGCCGGCCCGAGGGAACGCGGTCGCTCGACCCATCGTGAACCTCCCCGCCGCGATGGCCTCCGACGCCGCTCGGATCTCGTCGCGGTTGGACGGGGCGATCCGGTCGCTCCCCGCCGGGCCCGTCCGCGACGCGATGGTCCACGCCGCCGGGGGCGGCAAGCGTCTGCGGGGCTTCCTCGCGCTCGAGGGTTCCAGATTGCACGGCGTGCCAGTCGAATCCGCGCTGGACGCCGCCGCCGCGGTGGAGGCGCTTCACGCCTATTCCCTGGTCCACGACGACCTTCCGTGCATGGACGATGACGACGTTCGGCGCGGAAAGCCCACCGTGCACAAAGCTTGGGACGAAGCGACGGCGGTGCTGACCGGCGACGCCCTTCAAGCGTTGGCGTTCGGGTTGCTCGCGGGGATGAAGGCCCCGTCCGAGGCGCGGATCCGGCTCGTCGGGGAACTCGCCGACGCCGCCGGCGCGGCGGGGATGGTCCACGGCCAAGCCCTGGACATTGCCGCCGAAGCGGCCGCTGAACCATTCGATTTGGCGACCATCGAGCGGCTGCAGGCCGCCAAGACCGGTGCTTTGATCCGTTGGTCGGCGCGGGTCGGGCCAAATCTCGCCGGTGAGGATCCCTCGGCCCTGACCGCCTACGCGGAGGCGCTCGGCCGGGCCTTCCAGATCGCGGACGACTTTCTGGACGCGGAGGGAGATGCCGATACCGTGGGAAAGGCCGTCGGCAAGGACGCGGGCGCGGGCAAGGCGACCTTCGTTTCGCTTCTGGGCGCCGAAGGCGCGCGCGGAATGGCCCGCCAACTTGTCGAAGACGCGGTGAACGCGCTAACTCCCTACGGGGACGCGGCGGCCACGCTCGCCGAAGCCGCCCGATTCGCGGTGTCCCGCAGGAGTTAGCAACGAATGTCCGAGAGACCGCCCACGCCGATTCTGGACGGGATTTCATCGCCCTCCGATCTCCGGAACCTCGACGACGCCGATCTTGAACGTCTCGTCGAAGAATTGAGGGCGGAGACGATTTCCGCGGTCAGCGTCACGGGAGGACATCTCGGCGCCGGACTCGGCGTGGTGGAATTGACGGTCGCGCTGCACGCGGTGTTCGACACTCCGCGGGACCGCCTGATCTGGGACGTCTCCCATCAATGCTATCCCCACAAGATCCTGACCGGGAGGCGGGACCGCATCCGCACCCTCAG
>JANQKA010000495.1 GCA_028281405.1 Hasllibacter sp.
GCGCGGTCCGGCATCACCGCGTCGGAGTTCAAAGGCCCGTCGCGGACTCGTTGAACGGGGGCGGCATCACCGCCCCCGTTTTCGTTGGTGGCGCGGGAGTGGTCCACGCCTGCCCGTCCGGTCGGGGTCGCCCTTCAGATCAAGCGACGCGAACCAGGAGGGGACCGCGTGGATTCCGGAAACGCGCTCGGGACGACGCCCACGTTATGCGCCCCGAGGCATCCCCATTCCCGCGAAGCACGTTCAGCGCGGCGTTGACGTCGGAGTGGGCCTTGTGGACGCACGGGACGATATGGAGCCGCTCCCCGCCCGGTTATCCTCCGCGATCACGATTCCCGGCAAGACGTCGCCACAAAGAGCCGACAGCCCGGCCGATTCCCGAACGGACGCCCACCACAATGTGTCGGAGCCCAGCCGCCCACAACGGGTTCGGCGCCGACCGCCCCGGATCAACGTCCGCGACCGTCGACGGTTCCCCGACCTTCCGCGCCGAATCGGACGTTCATCCCGGAATCGCTCCCAAGGCGGTCGCGCGGAACGGCGAATCGGTAAATCGGGTTCCCTTCACCGCGCCCCGGACGCCAAGGCCACCCCGCTCATGATTCGAGGGTCCGCCACCTGAACGCGTGGGCGCCGCGGTTCTTTCCAAGCGAACGTCGTCCCTCATCCACCGGCGCGCACCGGTATTGACGGGGTGGGGTCGGACATCGACCGAGCCGATTCACCCCCTCCCGCCGACGGCTCCGCCCACTTCCGCCCCGAATCGACCTCCCGGCGCGAATCCGCGTTCAATCGTCTTCGCGCATGGCCTGGGACGGCGAATCGTCCCGCCCCTTTCGGCGCGAACCGACCACGCGGGCCGCGGCGAAGGGAGAGTCTCGACCGGACAAACCGTCTCCGAAGGCATAACCGCGCGCCCCGCCCGCCCCGACGGAACCCGCGCCGCGGCGCGACGCGGTCGCGAATCACGCCGCGCTCCGGATGGCCTCGCGGGGCTTGACCCGCCGAATCGGTTTCCACGGCCGCGGAACGCGGCCAACGCAACAACAAGGCGATCCCCACGGGCGATTCGCTCCGAAGCGCGAGTCTCCGCCACCGACGCCGAGCGGCCGGCGAACCCGCGGTTGGTCGCCGCTCGGCTTCGCGGGTCGGGGCAGCGGCGGCCGCATCCATCGGCAAGCGACTGGAAACCCGAGGGAATTCCTCGGCGCGCCCTCCCGCCCAAAATGGTTGTTCGTTTATCCACAGGAAATCCACCGCCAGAACACAGGAAACACACGGAAAAATGCCCAGAATTTTTCTCGAATCCCGCCCGGCGCCCTCGGTTTCGCGGGCGCCGGAAGTTGCCCCGAATCGTCGGCGGACTGTAAACCGCGCCGACTCAGACAGGGGGCACAAGACATGAGCGAGGTCAGGTTGATTCGACCGGGTGTGACCGCGGCCGCGGCCGCGGTTCCGGAACAAGAAGAGGCAGCTCTTCCCCACAACATCGAGGCCGAACAGCAATTGCTGGGCGCGATCCTGACGAACAACGACCTCTACGACCGGGTCGCCTCGCTCATCAAGCCCGAGCACTTTCACGACCCCGTGCACGCCCGGATCTACGAGGCCGCCACCGCGCGGATCGTCAAGAACGCGCTCGCGTCCCCGGTCACTCTCAAGCCCTTCCTTGAGAATGACGAAGGTCTCAGGGAACTGGGCGGCCCCGCCTATCTGGTCAGGCTCGCCGGCGCCGCGGTTTCCTCCTTCGCCGCTCGCGACTACGCCCAGATGATTTACGACCTCGCCATCAGACGGGAACTCATGGATCTGGGCCGAACGATCTCCGACAAGGCCCAGGACGTGAACGTGACGTCCGAGCCGCAAGAGCAGATCGTCGAAGCCGAGCAGTCCCTGTACGAATTGTCGGTTCAGGGAACATCCGAATCCGGCTTCCAAAGCTTCATGCGCGCCGTCACCGACGCGGTCAACGTGGCCAACGCCGCCTACCAACGGGACGGAGGCCTGGCCGGGGTCTCGACGGGATTCGTGGATTTGGACAAGAAGCTCGGGGGCCTCCACAAATCCGACCTTCTGATCGTGGCGGGACGTCCCTCGATGGGGAAAACCGCGCTCGCCACGAACATCGCGTTCAACGTGGCCAAAGCCCAAAAGAATGGGATTCTTCCCGACGGCACGGAAAGTTCGGTCGAAGGCGGAGTGGTGGGCTTCTACTCGTTGGAGATGTCCGCGGAACAACTGGCTTCCCGGGTTCTCTCGCAGGTCTCGGAAGTTCCGTCCGACCTGATCCGCAAGGGGGACATGACCGAAGGCGAATTCCGTCGTTTCGTGGAAGCCGCCAAGGACTTGGAAGCCTGCCCACTCTTCATCGACGACACGCCCGCCCTGCCAATCTCGCAATTGGCCGCCCGGGCGCGGCGCCTCAAGCGCACCAAAAAGCTCGACGTGCTCGTCGTGGACTATCTCCAGCTAGTCCGTCCCTCCTCCGAGCGGGACAACAACCGCGTCAACGAGGTCTCGGAAATCACCCAAGGCCTCAAGGCCATCGCGAAAGAACTCGACATCCCCGTCATCGCGGTTTCCCAACTTTCCCGGCAAGTCGAGAACCGGGAGGACAAGCGCCCGCAGCTCGCGGACCTCCGCGAATCGGGGTCCATCGAACAGGACGCCGATGTCGTGATGTTCGTATACCGGGAGGAATACTACGCGGAGCGTGAAAAGCCCTCCGAAGACAACATGGACAAGATGGCGGATTGGGCGGCGCGCATGGAGCGGCTGCATGGCAAAGCCGAAATCATCATCGGCAAGCAGCGACACGGCCCCATCGGCAACGTGGAGATGTCGTTCGAAGGCAAATTCACCCGCTTCGGGAATCTCGCGCAATCATGGCAAGGGAGCGCGGACGGCTTCGAGTAGCGGGCCGCGGCGGCGGGAATTCCGGAGCGGCGGCCGTTCAAGCCGCGTTCGGATTTCTCTCGCCGCATGTATCCGCGAGATGGACGTGCATGGGCACCCGGAATCATTCCCAAAAGGCCGTCCGGGCCTCCGCGGGCGAACCTCCCGAAATCGCTTTCACCCGCTGACGAAATCTTCCGTCCGCGGGTTCCATTCAAGCCGCCGGTGCGGCACCTTAACGGTCGTTGACTTTCCCGTCAATTCGGCCCTCCCGACAACCAACACGGATTTCTGCCGCGTGGAAGCCGCCGCCCGACCGCGCGTGCGGCCACGACGACGGTGGTCGACCGCATTCCTCGAAGCCGATTTGGATCAGCCCGCGCCTTGACCAGGACCAAATGGATACGGGAGTGAATGACCGCGGATTTACCGTCGCACGAAAGTCGAATTCGCCCAATT
>JANQKA010000861.1 GCA_028281405.1 Hasllibacter sp.
TCGAAGTTGTAGAGCGGTTCCCCCATTCCCATCAGCACGATGTTCGAAAGAAGGCGCGGACGCGCGTCGGACCCTTCGCCGGGTTCGGGCCACTCGTTCAGATCGTCGCGCGCCAGCATGACCTGTCCCACGATCTCCCCCGCCGTCAGATTCCTCACCAGTTTCTGCGTTCCCGTGTGACAGAACGAACAGGTCAGCGTGCACCCAACCTGGGAGGAGACGCAGAGGGTGCCTCTGTCCACTTCCGGGATGTAGACGGTCTCGACCTCGTGCCCTCCGGCGATCCGGCAAAGGTACTTCCGCGTGCCGTCGGCGGACACCTCCCGCCGAACGACCTCCGGCACCGCGATCTCGAAGTTCCCGTCGAGCAATTCCCGGTAGGGCTTCGCCAAGTTGGTCATCGCCAGGAAATCCCGGACGCCGCGCGCGTACATCCACTGCCAGATCTGCCGCTCGCGCATCCCCGCCTGCTTCTCGGGGGTTCCCGCCGCGATCAGCGCGGCCCGGAGTTCTTCCCGGGTGAGGCCCACGAGATTCAACCGCCCCCGATCCGCGGCGGGAGCCCTCGGAATGGTCACGACATCCTGTGTGATCGGCGCGGACATGGCGAACTGCCTTCAGCTCATCGGTGGTATCCCCCGCGCGGTTGGACGCGGGGGTCGCTCGGAGGATATCACCCCCCGCAACGTTTCTCCGCCTCACGGAACGCCGCGGTGAAGCCGATCAGGGAAAATGTGTCCCGCGTCCGGGTGCCCCGGCTGGACCGCGCCTCGACGACCGCCTCCGACCCCCGCTTCATCGCGTCCACGACCTCCTTGTCCACCGCGGGTGACAACGGCCACGCCGTCTCGTCCTTGGTCGACGTGACCATCCGGAATTTCTCGTCGCCGATGGTGAGGTCGGCGGTGGACCCCTCCGCGAACGGATAACCGCTCAGGAAGGAGACCTCCCCCATCGCCTTCTCGTGCGGACGGAAGCTCACGTACAGCCGTATTTGGCCGCGCCGGACATTGACCGTCCTCCCGTCGCGGGTGTTCACCGAATTCTTCGGACGCACCACGATCCAGCATTGGATCGGATTGCCGTCGGCGAACACCGACCAGTCCTGCTTGACGGCGACCCTCTCGATGTTGTCCTGCGCCTCCGCGGGCCCGGCCAGCGACAAGGTCGCCGCCACCGCGAGGCTCGTCACAATTGTCATGAAACGCGCCATGATCCACTCCTGTTGCCTGCTCGCGGAACCGGTTCGTTGCGGCCCGCCTTCAACTCGGCGTCAAGTATAACCCGAGGCGACCGGAGATTAAACCCCTTGAATCGGGATCATCCGCCCGGACGGGAAACGCACGTGCGCACGGACGTCGCGTCCGGCACGAGGCGATGGTGCGTGATGGCCTTGGCACGGGAAACGCACGCGCGCGCGGACGGCGCGCGGCGCGGCGACTCCACCCGATTCCAAACGAGCGGAAATCAAGGTAACGGAACCGGCATGACCGACGCAACGCCGATCGCCCGCGTCATCCGCGGAGGATTCGAGGAGTGCCTCCATCTCGGGCACGCCGTCGTGGCGCGCCCGGACGGCGTGATCGCGGCGTTCGGTGACCCTTGGCTGACGGTGCTGCCGCGCTCGGCCTGCAAGATGATTCAGGCCCTTCCATTGGTCGAATCGGGCGCCGCGGACGCCTTCGGCCTGGAACCCGAGCGGCTCGCGCTCGCCTGCGCGTCCCACCTCGGCCAGGAAATCCATGTCTCCTCGATCCGGCG
>JANQKA010000862.1 GCA_028281405.1 Hasllibacter sp.
ATGGTGCGAAGCGCGGAAATGCTCTTGCATGGCCCACCGCGGGGGCGTGGCGTAGCCGCGCACGGGTGATTATTGTGGCGCGTGGACGGGCCAACCGGAATACTCGGTCGGTCGCGATTTGGCAAGTCTCGGCCCCCTCCGAGTCTACTCTGCCTCGACGCTTCGTGCTGGTCACTTGCAACACACAACTCACCTTGCAATCCGCCGCTCTCAGCGCGCCGCCGAAGCGGCGCACAAAGCGCGGCGGGAATTGTTGCCGGGGGTGCGCGCGGCGTCGGGGGTGGCGCAACGGGAATCCTGTTCCCGCCCCGCCGCCCCCTCCGGCCCCGCGTCGGATGCGACCGCAAGCGATTCGCCCCGTCCCCGGATCGGAACCGCTGCCGCGGCCCCGGGAATGCAGCCCGCCGGGGTGCGCAGCGCGCCGCCGAGGCGGCGCCCGAGGCGCGGCGGGCATTGTTGCCGGGGAGTATGGCGCGGCGTCGGGGGCGGCGCAACGGGAATCCTGTCCCCGCCCCGCCGCCCCCACCGGCCCCGCGTCGGATGCGACCGCAAGCGATTCGCCCCTTCCCCGGGTCGGAACCGCTGCCGCGGCCCCGGGAATGCAGCCCGCCGGGGTGCGCAGCGCGCCGCCGAGGCGGCGCCCGAGGCGTGGCGGACATTGTTGTTCGGGAGTATAGCGCGGCTGCGGGGACGGAGCAACGGGAATCCTGTTCCCGCCCCGCCGCACCCACCGGCCCCGCCGCGGATGCGACCGCAAGCGATTCGCCCCGCCTCTCCCTAGGGCCGGAACCGCTGCCGCGGCCCCGGGAATGCAGCCCGCCGGTGTCATCATCCACGACTCCTCACGAGCGGGTCGACCCGGGAGCGGCGAATCACCCGGGCGCGAATCGTGAATCACCGAATCCAGCGGGATCGATCGACCGTTCCGTCCCCGTTAACGTTCTCTGGATCCTTGCAACCGACTTCGACGAATTGCCCGGTATGCTCTCCGCAAGATACGCGAATCTCCATTTAAACCGAATCGGCGAATCACCTCCGCGTCCCTTGACCCGTCACGATAGCCCGCCCCCGAACCCCATATCAGAATTCCCTCCCCCGGTGGGGGACCGGACTCCCGTCTCCGGTGCCGCCACCGGCCGATTCGCTTCGGTCGCTCTCAGACGGGACCGAATTTCCCGTCAAGACGCCCGATTTCCCGTTCCCGATGCCCTCCGGGGTCTCAATTGATTGAACGGCTGGGATCGCCCGTGATGGGGAATGGCGTCGGAAAAGGATTCGGAGCGCGCGACAAACACCGGATCCTTTCAACTATTGAGTCGCGCCATAATCGTTGAAATTTTCGAGGATATGGTGACCATTCCCAACGCTATTCGAACAGCGCCATCGCTTCCATCGAATCGAAAACCGCCCTACCACTCCGCCATTATGATCGACGGGTTGCCTCCCCTCTCAGAAGTGATCGCCGTCAACGGACTTTCCGCAAAAAGGCGCCTCGGGCAG
>JANQKA010000866.1 GCA_028281405.1 Hasllibacter sp.
GTGAAGTGGGTCTCGGGCAGGCAGGCCGCCTCCTTGAGTCCCATGCCGTCCGGAATCGGCAACGCGTGGTCCGCGCGCGTCTCGGCGTATTCGGCGTAGCCGCCGCCCGGCAGCAACGCGCAGACACGGTCGCCAATCTTCCACCGCGACACGTCCGCTCCGACGGCGGCCACGGTCCCAGCGGCCTCCAACCCCGGAAGATCCGAAGCGTCCGGCGGCGGCGCGTAGTTTCCCGCGCGCTGAAGCACGTCGGGGCGATTTACCCCGGCGTAGGCCACTTCGATGACGATCCGCCCCGGTCCGGGCTCGGGCCGATCCCGCTCGGCGGGCTTCAGCGCCTCCGGGCCGCCGGGCCGGGCGATCTCGACGACCCGCATCAACCTTGGCGTCCGAGGGATCCCGGCATTCCCGCGAACCGGTTCCGCCCCGGCCGCTTGATCCGCCGCGCCAACCTGTCCGTCAGGGCGAGGAGCGGCTGGACCGCCGGATTGGAACGCGCGGCGGCCTTGAATTTCTCAAACCGCATGACGTCGTCGATGCGGCGGTCGATGAAGGCCATGGTGTCGGCGTGTCCGGGGCTGCCGTCCCCCAGCCAATAAAGCGCCGCCGACGAATAAACGACCGACAGGGTCGCGCGCTTCGTGTACCAGTTTATGTCCTCGGACGTGTCTCCCAAGGTCCGCCAGATCAGATCCGCCGTCCCCCACATCGCGGCGAGTCCGTCGGCGGCGTGCCGCGGCAGGGCGAAAAGCGCCGCCGCCCGGCGGACCGCCTCCTTGTGGCCCTCCACCTCCCCGAGCCTGATCCGGATCGCGAGGGCCACCTTTTCCCCGTGGCGCATCGCGCCCATGTCGGCGTCGCCCAACGCCTCCGCCATGCGCCGGTCGGCGCGCCTGTGAAACGCCAGGGCGACATCGACCGCCCCGCGGGGGAACAGCCCGCGGGCGACCACCGGGTCGACGCCCGAATCGGCCGACGCGCCGAGGAACGTCTTCTCCGTCCAACCGTCGAAGGCCACGTGCGGCAGGGCCGCGTCGATGATTCCGTCGACAGGATCCACGGTCTCCGCCATCGGCTTTTTTCTCCCGTTTCGTGGTGGACAGGCCGTCCCGTCTCCGTTATGGTCCGGAGTTCGCAAGAAATTCAACTCCAGCCAAGAAAGGCGGATGCACCATATGCAGGTGAGTGTTGGCGACAACAACGTCGATCAGGCGCTGCGCGCCCTGAAAAAGAAACTCCAGCGCGAAGGCGTGTTCCGGGAGATGAAACTCCGGCAGCACTACGAAAAGCCCTCCGAGAGGAAGGCGCGCGAAAAGGCCGAGGCGATCCGCCGGGCCCGGAAGTTGGCCCGGAAGAAGGCTCAACGCGAAGGCATGCTCTGATTCGGCGGTCATCGCCGAACCATTGACGACCACCGCGGGCGCGGGCGCCGGGCTTTCCGCCGACCGACCCGCCCCCCCGGTCTCCACCGGGATCCGGGATTGGTGGCCGGCGTCGATCCGAACCACGCGATCCGTCCCGGCCCCGCGCGGTCGCCGGGTGTGGTATCGCGATCAAACCGTGTCCCCGGCCCGCGCGCGGGGGTCGGTTCGTCCGGTCGCATCGTGGCCGCGGGACGCCCGCCCCGGCTCGGATCGAAATCACCGGCATGGGCGATGGCGTTTTCGGAACGCGATGCCGCGCGGGCGCCTTTCCACCCGGGACGGCGTCCGCTTCGATGCGGCCTTCGACCGGGAATCCCTCCCGCCGTATCCCACGCGGTCATGGTTGCCGACGCGTTCACGCCGCCGAAAGTGATTCGCGGCATCCCGCGCGCGCGGCGAGCGGTGTCGGCTCCGCCGGTTCCGTTTCCATTCCGACCGGCATCCCCCGCGCCCGTTGAGCGGGCCCGGGGTGATTCGCGATTCGCGGGGGGTGATTCGCGCGGCATCCCGCGCACGCGTCGAGCCGGTTCAACTCCGACGGTTCCTCGACAGTGGCGTCCGGCATCCCCCGCGCCCGCGCGAGCGGACCGGCCGCCTCCACGGAAGCGGTACCCCGTCGTCGGGGACGGCGGTTTCAAAGCCCGCGCGCTCCGTTCCCGCGGGATGGAAGACCATGATCCGGGTCTCCGGCCCGCGCGGTTTCCTACGGCGGGCTTCGGTCGAGAATCATGTCGGAAGCCTTCTCCGCGATCATGATGGTCGGCGCGTTCGTGTTGCCGGAAGTGATTCGCGGCATCGCGGACGCGTCCACGACGCGCAGGTTGCCCACCGCCCTCATGCGCAACTCCCCGTCCAACGGGGCGGCGGCGTCCGCGCCCATTCGTACCGTTCCAACGGGATGAAAGATCGTCGCCCCTATCCGTCCGGCGGCCTCCTCCAACTCCTCCCGGTCCTCGATCTCCGGCCCCGGAGCGACTTCCTCGGGCGCGTATCGGGACAATGGCCTCTCCCCCATGATCCTGCGGGTCAGCCGGATCGCGTCGACGGCCACCCGGCGGTCTCCCGGAGTTGACAGGTAGTTCGGGCGGATCGACGGAGCGCGCCGGAAATCCCGGCTGGTGATCCGCACGACGCCGCGGCTTTCGGGACGCAGATTGCACACCGACGCGGTAAGCGCCGGAAAGCGGTGCAGTGGTTCACCGAACGCGTCGAGCGACAGCG
Source organism: Hasllibacter sp. (assembly GCA_028281405.1). Taxonomy (GTDB): domain Bacteria; phylum Pseudomonadota; class Alphaproteobacteria; order Rhodobacterales; family Rhodobacteraceae; genus JANQKA01. The sequence continues at coordinate 2,646 of JANQKA010000866.1, forward strand.
GCTGAACATGGTACTCCAGGTCGGGCGTCGCGACGTCCGGGCGCGACTTGGCGAAGGCTCCCAATTGCGAAGGGGACATCGCCATCGGCCCGGATCTGTTCAGTGCGTATTCCGCCAGAATCCCCGCGCGGCCCCAATACGAATTCGCCAGCGTGTTCAGGGTTCGCGCGCCGGACAAGCGGTACACGCAGCGCAATTGCAGGTGATCCTGCAGGTTCTTCCCGACCTCCGGCGCGTCCGCCGCGATCCCGACGCCGATTTCCGCGAGCGCGGCGGCCGGGCCGATGCCGGACAATTGCAAAATCGCGGGCGACCCGATCGCGCCCGCCGACAGCACGACGTCCCCGCCGGCGCGGGACACATGGCGCCGCCCGTCCCGGTGCCAGACGACCCCAACCGCGCGCCCGCCTTCGATCTCGAGACGCTCAACCCAGGCGCGGGTCTCCACGCGCACCCTGTCGCGGGCGGGGCGCAGAAACGCCTTCGCCGCGCTCCACCGCACGCCGCGGCGCTGATTCACACGGAAATAGGACACCCCGAAGTTGTCCCCCCTGTTGAAGTCCCGCGTTTCCGGAATTCCCGCCGCGACCGCCGCGTCGCGCCAATCGTCCAGAACCGACCACCGCAACCGCTGATCCTCCACGCGCAAAGGACCACCCGCGCCGTGCATCCCGTCGGGCCCCCGGCTGTCATCCTGGCTGCGCTTGAAGTAGGGCAGCACGTCGTCCCACCCCCAGCCCGTCAGCCCGGACTGTCGCCAGCCGTCGTAGTCCGCCGACTGGCCGCGGATGTAGATCATCCCGTTGATGGACGAGCATCCGCCAAGAACCTTTCCCCGGGGATAGATCAGCGACCTCCCGCCTAGGCGTTCCTCGGCCACGGTGCGGTACATCCAATCCGTTCGGGGATTGGAAATGCAGAACAGGTATCCAACCGGAATGTGGAGCCACGGGTTGTTGTCGCGGCCGCCCGCCTCCAGCAGCAGGATCTTCCGGCCCGCCGCGCTCAGCCTGTTGGCCAGAACGCATCCGGCGCTGCCGGCTCCGACGATTATGTGGTCGAACTCCGCCATGCGCGGCAGCCTGCCCGCCCTCCCTGCGCCCGGCAAGCCGGGAAGGGCGCCGCGGCCAGGCGCGGAGGGAGCGTCGCGAAAGTGGAAAGGTCGCGCGGACCGGCCCCGACCCCGGAACGGGCGCGCCCCCGGTTGGCGGGGCTGCCGCGTCCTTGGATCATTCGCTGGAGGGAGCCGCCGCGTGCGGGAGCGAATCCGCCCAATCCGCGACCGCGCCATCATCCGCACGCCGTCCGCGGCCTTGCCGGCTTTCCGCGGTCCTTCGACGGGCCGAGGGCGCGGCCGTCCGCGCTCCACCCTCTCCCGCGGTCGGGGCATCCCGGGTTCCCCCCGCCGGAACGGGCCACCGTGCGGTTCCGGCTTTGGCGTGAACGCATCGCCGGTTGGCGGAGTGACGGCGCGCGCCGATGGTCCGCTCCGGGCGGGCCGCTGTCTCCCGGGTCGAATTCCGTCGAAGGCGCCGCCCCTACCCCCGCAACACTCCTCCCGTGGATTTGCCGACTTTTTCCACGATCTTCCGGCAGACGGCCTCGATGTCCTTCTCGGTCAGCGTCCTGTCGCGCGGTTGAAGCCTCACGGTGAGGGCGATGGATTTCCTGCCCCCGCCCATCTGCTTCTCCGCCGCCTCCCCGGCGAATTCGTCGAACACCCGCGCTTCGCCGATCATCGCCTTGTCCGCTCCCAGCGCGGCGTTCACCAGCGCCGCCGCCTCAACGCCCGCGTCGACGACGAAGGCGAAGTCCCGCTCCACCGCCTGCAGATCGGAAATTTCGAGGGCCGCGCGCGTGGACGTTTCGCTCTTGGGCCGCGGCACGGCTTCCGGCCAAACCACGAATCCTACGGCGGGGCCCTTCACATCCAATTCCGCGAGGATCTTCGGGTGAACCTCGCCGAATTCCGCCAAGGCGTTCTTGGGGCCGAGGCAGACGCGGCCCGAACGACCGGGGTGCCACCATTCCGCCGCGCCGCGCAAAACCTGAGTCCGCGCCGGAGCTCCGACCGCCGACAGAACCGCTTCGCAGTCCCGTTTGGCGTCGAACACATCGACGTCGCGCCGCGCTCCATGCGGCAGGCGCGGCTCGTTCCGCCCGACGAGGACGCCCGCCGCCGAAAGACGCTGCTCGCCCGGTTCGGCGCCGTCGAACACCCATCCCGTTTCGAACAGCGCGAGATCGGAGAAACCCCGCGATTGATTGCGCGCCGCCGCCTGGAGAAGGCCGGGCAGAAGCGACGGGCGCATGTGGCTCATCTCCGACGAAATCGGGTTTTCCAACCGCATGGCTTCGGGATCGGCGCCGAAGAGACCCGCCGCCTTTTCGTCGATGAAACTGTAGGTGACGCATTCGTTGTAGCCCAGCGCGGCGCAGGATCGGCGCGCCGCGATTTCGCGTTTCCTTTCGGGCGTCAGAACCGGCGCGGGCACGCCCGGCGGCCGGGGCAGCGGCCGCGGCTCGAGTTTGGTGAGCGACGCGACGCGCGCCACCTCCTCCACGAGGTCCGCCTCGCCGTGAATGTCCGGACGCCAGGGCGGAACCTTCGCCATGTCGCCATCCAATTCGAAACCGAGGGCCTCGAGGGTCGCCCGCTGCTCGGCCTCTGGGATCCGCATGCCGACAATTTCCCCGACGCGCGCCGCGTCGAACCGGTGCGAGCGCGAATCGTCCGGCACCGCTCCGGCGACCACCATCTCCGATATTTCGCCGCCGCAGAGATCCACGATCATCGCGCAGGCGAGGTCGAGGCCCTCCATCGTGAACGAGGGATCGATTCCGCGCTCGTTTCGGTAGCGCGCGTCGGAATTGATCCTCAGTTCGCGGCCCGTCTCGGCGATCCGGTCCTTGTCCCAGTACGCGCTCTCGACGAAAACGTTGACCGTTTCCGGCGAGCAGCCCGATTCCAGGCCTCCCATGATTCCGCCGATGCTCTCGACGCCCCCGTCGTCGGCGATGACCATCATGCCCGGCTTCAGGACGTGGGTATTCTCGTCAAGCGCAAGCACAGTCTCGCCCTCCTTGGCGGAGCGAACCGCGATGCCTCCCGAAATCCTGTCCGCGTCGAACACGTGAAGCGGCCGGTTGCGGTCGTATGTGAAATAATTGGTGACATCGACGAGGGCCGAAATCGGGCGAAGTCCGATGGCCTCGAGACGCCGCCGCAGCCAATCCGGCGACGGCCGGTTCGAAACGCCGCGCACGAGGCGGCCGGCGAACAGCGGGCATCCGTCCTTCAAATCGTCCGAAATCGTCACGGACACCGGGCAGGGGAAATCCCCGGCGATCCGAGGGGCCGGGGGAGCTGGCTTCAGGACGCCCAGACCACGGGCGGCGAGATCGCGGGCGATTCCGCGGACGCCCAGGGCGTCGGGCCTGTTGGGGGTGATCGCGATCTCGATCACCGGATCGTTCATGTCGGCGTAATCCACGTAGCGCGCGCCGAGCGGCGCGTCCTCGGGCAATTCGATGATGCCGTCGTGTTCGTCCGACAGCATCAGTTCGCGCTCTGAACAGAGCATGCCGTTCGATTCGACCCCGCGGATCACTCCGGGCTTCAGGTCGACCCCCGTCCCCGGCACGTGCGTGCCCGGCGGAGCGAACACGCCGACCAAGCCGGTGCGGGCGTTGGGCGCCCCGCAAACGACGCTCACCTCCTCGGAACGGCCGCCCGGTCCATCGGGGAAGGTCTCCACGCGGCACAGCCGCAGGCGGTCGGCGTTGGGGTGCGGGACCGCCTCGATGACGCGGGCGATGCGGAAGGCGCCGAGCTTCTCGGCGGGATCCTCGACCCCCTCGACCTCGAGACCCAGATCGGTCAACGTTTCGGTGATTTCGGCGAGGCCGGCCCCGGTTTCGAGATGATCGGCAAGCCAACTCAGCGTGAATTTCATCGCACCACTCTTGTCTAGGCCGCACGCCCCTTACCGGAATCGGGCGGGGTGCGGAAGGCCGCGCCCGGCCCGGCGGGGGCGGCGAATTGGAGGAAAACGCGCCGGGACGCTTGGGTTTCCGCGGGGCCGCTCCGGTTCAGCCGGCCCGGTTCAGCCGGCGTGGACCGTCGGACGGTCGAGCGGCGAAAAACCGTAATGGCGCAGCCAGCGCAGGTCGGAATCGAAAAACGCCCGAAGGTCCGGAATGCCGTACTTGAGCATCGCGATCCGGTCGATTCCCATGCCGAAGGCGAAGCCACGCCATTCCGCCGGATCGACACCGGCCGCCCGAAGCACCTTGGGGTGAACCATCCCCGAACCGAGCACCTCAAGCCAATCGTCGCCCTCGCCGACCCTGACCTGCCCTCCGTCCCAGGAGCACTGGATGTCCACCTCGGCCGAGGGTTCCGTGAACGGGAAGTGCGAAGCGCGAAAGCGCGTCTCCACCCTGGTGCCGAAGAACGCGGAGAAAAACTCCTCCAGCGTCCACTTGAGATTCGCCATGTCGATGTCGCGGTCGACGGCGAGGCCCTCGACCTGATGGAACATCGGCGTGTGGGTCTGGTCGTAGTCGGCCCGGTAAACCCGTCCCGGCGCGATGACGCGGATCGGAGCCCCCTGGGCTTCCATGGAGCGTATCTGCACGGGCGAGGTGTGCGTGCGCAGCACGTGCGGCGGACGGTTGTCGCCTTCGCGGCGGGACATGTAGAACGTGTCCATCTCGGCCCGGGCCGGGTGGTTGGCCGGCATGTTGAGCGCGTCGAAATTGTAGAAGTCGGTTTCGATCTGCGGGCCTTCGGCGACGGCGAATCCCATGTCGGCGAAAATCGCGGTCACCTCCTCGGTGACCTGGCTGACCGGATGGATCGACCCCTCGCGGCGGGCGCGGGGCGGGAGGGTGACGTCGAGCCACTCGTCCCGCAGCCTGTTCTCCAGCGCGGCGTCGGCGAGGCCGGCCTTTCGCGAGGCGAACGCCGAATTGATCTCGTCCTTGAGCGCGTTGAGCTTGGGCCCGGCGGTTTGGCGCTCTTCGGGAGTCATTCCGCCCAATTCGCGCATTCGCAGGCTGAGTTCGCCCTTCTTTCCGAGGATTTGGACGCGCAACGCCTCGAGACCGGATTCGTCCCCGGCTTCCGCGATGAGCTTGAGGTATTCTTCGCGAAGATCATCCATGACAGGTTCCCGGTTTGACGCGGGGGGCCGGATCCGGCCCCCGGAGGGGTGGCGGCGGGTCAATGCCCGAAAACGCGGAACGGAGTTCCGGGCCGCGTCCGTTCCGCCTTCGGTGTACGGGGTGAACGCGCCGCGCGTGGGACGCGCGGCCGTTCCGGCGGGCGGTCAGGCCGCCCCGAGCGCGGTCTTCGCCCGATCCACAATCTCGGCGAAGGATTCCGGCTCGCGCGCGGCGAGATCGGCGAGAACCTTTCGGTCGACCTCGATCCCGGCCTTGACGAGGCCGTTGATGAACCGTGAATAGGTCAGGTTCGCGTCATGCGAGCGCACGGCGGCGTTGATCCGTTGGATCCACAGGGCGCGGAACTGACGCTTGCGGTTCTTGCGGTCGCGCGTCGCGTACTGGTTCGCCTTGTCGACGGCCTTGGCCGCGACCGTGAAGGTGTTCTTGCGGCGACCATAGTAGCCCTTCGCGGCCTTTATGGTCTTCCTGTGACGGGCGTGGGCGACTGTCCCACCTTTGACTCTTGCCATGGCGCGTCCTCCTCACCGGTCGTAGGGCATGTATTTCTTGACGATCTTCGCGTCGGGAGCGGAGAGCGTCGCGGTGCCGCGGGCGTCGCGGATGAAAGCGTTGCTTCGCTTGATCATTCCGTGGCGCTTGCCGGCCTGGGCGGATTTGACCTTCCCGGTGGCCGTCATCTTGAAGCGCTTTTTCGCGCTCGACTTGGTCTTCATCTTGGGCATTTCGTTCTCCTCGTTGTGCGCGGGCAGGCATGCCTCAATGGCCCGTTCCGCGCGCCGCGGCGGCGTATAACGATGGCCGCCGGCATCCGCAAGCCCGCGGCGCGCGATCTCCGGCGGGAATTCGGGCGGCCGCGCCGCGTTGACGGCGCGGACCAAGCCGGTCGAATCAATCCGGCCGCCACCGTCATTCCGAATCGCGACCGTGAAGCCACTTCCCGCCGAGACGACGCGCGGGTTGTTGGCCCCGCCGGGCGGGTTCGGGGAACGCCCGCGGTGACGACGGTCCGATCATTCTCTTCGGCGGATTCCCGCGGCGCGGCCCCGCGCGGTGGAATCTCCGCCGCCACGAATCGCTTCGTCCCGACCATCGACGGCCCGGGGAGACACGGTCGGGCCTCCGCCGACGCGCGGAATCCTTCGCCTCATCGGCCAACGATGGACACCAGGGCGGCCATGTCCTCCGGACTCCCCGGTTTCCCCGGCGCGCGTCCACGGCGATGAATTCGGCGGTCTTCTCCGGGAGCGGCCCGTCCGGACGAATCACCCCGGCGGAAACCGTCACTCCGGTTCGGAACTGTAGATCAGCCGTTCCCGGCAGGGCGCGACGCGCAGGATGTTGGTCGTTCCCGGCACGTTGAAGGGCACTCCCGCGGTGACGACGATCTGATCGTCCTCTTCGGCGAATCCCGACAAAGTCGCCGTGCGCACGGCGGAAATCACCGCCTCCTTGAAGCGGCTCGTCTCGCCCGTGAGGAAGCATTGGGCGCCCCAGGTCAGCGTCAGCCTCCGCGCGGTTTCCATCAGCGTCGTCAGGGCCACGATGGGCACGTTGGGGCGCTCGCGGGCGACGAGGCGCACCGTGGTGCCCGACTGGGAAAAGCAGCAGATCGCCTTGATGTCGGTGGTTTCTGCGATTTCGCGGGCGGCGGAGACGATCGCGTCGGCAACCGACGCCTTGGGACCGCCGCGGGAGGCCCGGATGACGTCCAGGTATGTCGGATCGCTTTCCACCTCTCGCGCGACGTTGTCCATCGTGGTGACGGCCTCGACGGGATAGTCCCCCGCCGCCGATTCGGCGGAGAGCATGACCGCGTCGGCCCCTTCGTAGATGGCCGCGGCGACGTCGGAGACCTCGGCCCGTGTGGGCACCGGGCTTTCGATCATCGATTCGAGCATCTGCGTCGCCACGATCACCGGCTTGGCGGCGGCGCGGCACTTGCGCACCAGGCGCTTCTGGATCGGCGGCACGTTCTGCACGGGCAGTTCCACGCCAAGATCCCCGCGGGCCACCATGATCGCGTCGGACGCCTCGAGGATGCCGTCGAACACCTTCACCGCGGCGGGTTTTTCGATCTTCGACAGGATCGCCGCGCGCCCCGCCGCGAGCTTCCTGGCCTCGCGCACATCCTCCGGCCGTTGAACGAAGGAAAGGGCCAGCCAATCCACGCCGAGTCCGCATACGAACTCGAGGTCGTCGCGGTCCTTCGCGGACAGCGCCGCGAGCGGCAGCACCGTGTCGGGCACGTTCACGCCCTTGCGGTTGGAGATGACGCCGCCCACCACGACCGTCGTGTCCGCGAAATCCTCGCAGAACCGGTTCACGCGCAGGCGGATTTTCCCGTCGTTGACAAGAAGCTGCGCGCCCTCCTCCAAGGACTGGAATATTTCCGGATGGGGCAGTTGGACACGGTTTGCGTCGCCAGGCGTTTCGTCGAGGTCGAGGCGGAAATCCGCGCCTTCCTCCAGTTCCTCCCCCTCGTTGGCGAACACCCCGACGCGCAGCTTCGGCCCCTGCAGGTCGGCCAGGATCGCTATGGGCCGGCCCGTGTCCCGTTCCACCCGGCGAATCACCTCATGCCTCCCGCCAATCTCGTCGTGGGTGCCGTGGGACATGTTCAGCCGGAAGACGTCTGCCCCCGCGGCGTGAAGCGCCTTGATCGTCCCGTAGTCGGACGAGGCCGGGCCGAGGGTGGCCACGATCTTGATGTTCCGGAGGCGGCGCATGGGTGGGTTCCGTTATCGCTATCAGAGCGACCATATGGCCGAATTGCGCCGCGCCCGGCAACAGACCACCAAAGCGCCGTTGACACCCGGCCCAATGCGTCCACCCCGGAAACGGGGGACGGATCGCCTATGGTGGCCACGGCGTGGAGTCCCGGTCGGTTCGTTTCGGGTCGGAAGGATTGGTTGGCGAATACCTTGGCGTGACGCGGGCCGGGAGCAGCGTTCCGCCCCGCCAACGTTGAGATGACCCGCGGCGCGGCGTCCCGGCCCGGACGTGATCATCCGATTCGCCGACCGCGCCGGGAGCCGGGCGAATCGATTCGGGATGGTGTTTCGCATTTTTTTCTCCTCACTGTCCCGCCCGGTCTTGGCACGGCGGCATTCGAGCGGTGGAGGCAAGGCGTCGCATGGCTTCGCGGCGCGCGAACGGTTTCGGGTGCCGGGGACGCGCGTCCCTTTGACGGCGGACCGGACGCGGAAGCCTCCCGTCGGGAAGTCTCCGGTGGAGGTCGAGCGGGGGTCCGAACCGAGCCTTTCGCGCGGCCAAGTCGGCGGGCTTACGCGGGGCCGGACCGGCGGGCGCGGAATCTCAGTCCGGAGGTTCCGATGGCATATCCCAAGCGTAACCGTCCGGGCGCATTTCCTTGGGCTTGCGTGGTCTCGCCGGGTGCCCGCCGGTATTGACAACGCCGGATATTTGGGAAATCTTCGGGTGGACCGACTGGCGAAGCGTTCGTCCGGACGGTCGCGTGGCCGGGGGCGATCCCGGAATGTCCGAGTTTGTTGGGTGAATTGCCAACGCCGTCCTTGGCGTGCGGCGAAAGATACCGGGCGGTCGCGAATTGCGACGCAATGACGACGGAGACCAAAATGCACAGCAAATTTCCCTTCCACCCCAATCGCTATTCCGGTGTTGGCGCGAAGAGGCGGTCCTCCTTCGCCACGACCGCGGGCGCCGCGGCGGCGCTCGGCGCCTTGGCCGGGTGTGGAAGCGACGGCGGCGGAGCCGGAACCATCACCAACGGCGCTGTCACCGGCACCGCCGGCGACAACTCCATCGACGAAGTTTCCCGGGGCGCGGCGCTCATGACGGTCGACGCCGGCGCGGGCAACGACACGGTCAACACCGGCGTCGGAGCCCAGACGATCAGTGGCGGCGTCGGCGATGACGCGATCGATGGCGGCGACGGCGTTGACACCGCCGTGTTCGCGGGAGCCGTGACCGGCTATCGCGTCACCGCCGCGTTGAACGGGACGGACGTGTCGTTCACTGTTGACGACACCGCCGCCGCGGCCGGCGGCGACGATGGAACGGACACCTTGAGCGGCATCGAGATATTGCGGTTCGGCGCGGATTCGTTCGCGGTATTCGAACATGACGCCACCGGGAGGATCGAGGCGGATTCCGAGATCATCTTCGGCAACTCGGCGCCGAACGGCGACGGAACGATGGCGGTCGATGGCGGCGCGGGCGACGATCTGTTGTTTGGCTTCGGCGGCGGCGACGTTCTGGTCGGCGGCGCGGGCCACGACAGGATTTTCGGCGGGGACGACAACGACACGCTGACCGGCGGCGAAGGCGAAGACACCATCGACGGCGGCGAGGGCGGGGAAGACGTCGCCGTCTACTCCGGCGAACGGACGGACTACCAAATTTGGAGGGTCGGGGGAGCGGGCGATGATCCCGAGCGGTTCTTCGTGCTTCACCGATCCGACGCCGCCGGCAACGACGGGCGGGACACCCTGACCAATGTCGAGATGATCCAATTCGGCGATGACGCCGCCGTCGCGTTGAACGCGGACCTCGCCTCCGACTCGGCGGGAATCGTGGTCGCGGACAACGCGCCGACGGGCGGCGCCGAACTCAGGGCCGGGGCGGCGGTCACGGCCATCGACGTGTCCGCGTGGTTCGACGCCGCCGGGTCGACCGTGACCTACAGCGTCATGGGGGATTTGCCGGAGGGCGTCACGTTCGAGGACAACATGCTTGGCGGCGTGGCCCCAACGGAGACGGCTACGATAACGATCGTCGCGTCCAACGTGGATGACCGGACCTACGATGACGTTTCGCACTGGTATGTCATCAACGTTTCTTCCGCCCCCGTCATCGAATTGGACGACACGGACAACACCCATGTCGATACGAACATGTTCGGCATGGAAAACGCGTTCATCGAGGGACTCGCGGGCAACGACACGATCACCGGCGGCGTCGGCGACGACACGCTCTACGGCAACTCCGCCACGGCGCTCGGCGTGGATGGCGAAAGCGACACCGCGGTCTACGAGGGCACCTTGGCGGGTTATGCCATCTCGGTCGAACTGCACACCTTCAACATGGGCGGCGCCGACGCCACTCCGGAAGCGCCGAATACCCCGAGGATCACCGTGAGGGACACCGCGACGACTGGTTCCGGCGCAGTGAACGAGGGCACGGACAGGCTGGTCGGCTTCGAGGTTGTTCGCTTCGGGAACGCGACCGACGACGACGACTCCGACGACGTGAACCTCGTGGTCGTCAGGGGCAACGCCGGAAGAACGCCGATGGCCGACGTCGACGAGATCGTCATCGGCTCGGCGGCGGCCGACGGAACGGACGCGGCCTCGGCCCTTATGGGCGGCGGCGGCGACGATTTCATGTTCGGATTGGGAGGCGACGACTTTCTTTCCGGTGGAGGGGGTTCCGACACGGTCTCCGGCGGCGCGGGGAACGATGTGCTCCATGGCAACACGTCGGCCGCGGTCGGGTCCGACGCCGATATCGACACGGCGGTTTATTTCGGAGAGGTGGACGACTACGCGATCACAGTCGCTCTCGACGGCAACGTGGGTTCGGACACGGCCGTCCCGCAAATCACCGTGATGGATGACGAAACCGCGGATGACGGCTACGTCGACACCGTCGACGACGAAGGGACGGACACGTTGACCGACTTCGACGCGCTCCGGTTCGAAGGCGGAACCGCGCCGGTGACGCTCATGATCGTCCGCGCGGGCATGGCCGCCAGCGCGGGCACGTCCGCCGCCGAAATCCTCTTGGGCGACGACACCGCGAACATGATGCTCACGGGTCTCGGGGGAGACGACTTCATCTTCGGATTCGGGATGGACGACGTCATCACCGGCGGTTTCGGCGACGACATGATCGACGGCGGCGCGGGCGACGACACCGCGGTGTTCGCGGGGGCGGTGGAGGGATACAGGGTTTCCGCCACGCTCTCCGGGAACGACGTGACGTTCACCGTTGCGGACACCGACACGACCATGCCCGCCGCGCCGATGACACCGGACGAGGGCACGGACACTTTGACCGGCATCGAGATGCTTCGTTTCGGCACCGTCACCATGTCCATGGTCGCCGATCCCGGCGCCACCGGAAGAATGGGGGACGACGCGGAGATCATCGTGGGCGACGACATGGCCGACGGCGCGACGGATGCCGGGATGGCCGTTGACGGCGAAGGTGGAGACGACCTGATCTTCGGCTTCGACGGAGACGACTTCCTCTCCGGCGGCGCGGGCGACGACGTGATCGACGGCGGCGCGGGCGACGACACCGCCGTGTTCGCCGGCGCCATCGAGGGGTACAGTGTGTTCGCCGCGCTTTCCGGGGACGTATTGGAGTTGACGGTGGAGGATGACGACGCCTCCGAAAACTGCGACGATGGAACGGACACTTTGATAGCCGTCGAGACCGTCCGATTCGGAACCGAGGATTTCGCGGTTGTCAGGCACTACACCGCGGGCAGAACGCTGACCGACGACGCCGACGAGATAATCGTCGGCCGGGCGTTGGCCGATGGAACCAACTTGTTGACCGCCCTCGTGGGCGGATCGGGTGACGATCTGATCTTCGGCCTCGGCGGCGACGATCATCTTCAAGGTGGATTGGGCGACGATCTGATCGATGGCGGCATGGGCAACGACACCGCGCATTTCGCCGGAGCCCGGACGCAGTATCTGATCTGGCAAAGCAGGGACACCCTGACCACCTTCGTGCGGGACAGGCACGTCACGGCCGATGGGGGCGACGAAGGCGTTGACACCCTGGTCGCCGTCGAGAATCTGGCGTTCGACGGCGCAAGCGTGGAGCTGAGCGGAATCACGTTCGACACCGCGCCTCCAACTCCGCCCACGGTGGTGACGACCAGCGTAATTCCCGCTCCGTCGGCGGTCGACTACTCGGCGGGGATGACGACGAACGCGTCGGCGTGGTTCAGCAGCGACGTGGATTGCACAACCTACAGCCTTTCCGGCAGCTCGGACTACACGATCAATGCCATGTCGGGAGTCATAACCCATCCGACAGCCACTCCGCACCCAATGGTTTCGGTGACGGTCACGGCGTCGGTGGTCGACAACGAAAACTTTGACGATGTCACGCACACGGTTACGTTCAGCAACTTGACCGCTCCCGGAACAGCCCGCGGCGAGACGATCGAAGATGTGGATGCCCGCGGGTCTGAAGCATCAATGATCGAAGGTCTCGCGGGAGACGACATGATACGGGGCGGAGCCGGGGATGACACGCTCTATGGCAACTCGGCCTCGGTGCTGGAGGCCGTCGGCGAAATGGACACGGCCATTTACGCGGGGGAGGTTGAACACTACGCCATCTCCGCGGAACTGTTCGAATTCATGTCGACCCCGACGGTCGCGAACACGCCTCGGATAATCATCGAAGATGAGGAAGTAAACGCGCCCGCCGCGCCGGCCGTCTCCAATGAAGGAAGGGACACCCTGGTCGGCTTCGAGGTGATCCGCTTCCAGCATGGAACGCCGGACGACCCCGACGATGACGATGTTCTCATGGTGTTCGGCATGGACGCGCCCGACACGGTCAGGACCGAGACATTCAAGATGGGAGCGGAAATTCTTCTCGGCACCGAAACCGGCGATGGAGAGTCGGGCAATGAAATCGATGGCGGCGCCGGAGCGGATCACATGTTCGGCTTCGGAGGAAACGACTTCCTATCCGGAGGCGAGGGCGATGATGTGATCGATGGTGGTATGGGAACCGACACCGCTGTTTATCTCGAGGATAGGAGCAATTATCTGATTTGGGATAACGGGATGGCGGGCGATGATCGGAAGTACTTCATCAGGGATAAATTCATCAATCAAAATGGAAACGAGGGACTCGATGAGTTGAGCGGTGTCGAGATGGTGAAGTTCGGCGACGCGGATGCGGTGAACTTGAATGAAGTCGCGACCGACTCAGAACCTCCGGCGCTTATGGTGCTGCTTCCAGTGGATCCGGAGTCGATGACCACAATCATCCATGACACTGATGGAGCACATAATTTTTCTTCGTGGTTCAGTGGTGGTGCGACCCGATATTGGGTTGACAATGCCTCCATCTTAAGATGGTATCAAGTAAGCTTCCCATCAGAACCGGTGCTGTATCGAATTGGAGTGGATCTTGCCTATACCTCTCATATACCCGTCACGGTTTACGCGTCCATTATCGATGATGGCGACTTCGATGATGTTTCGGTGTCGGTATTTTTTCACTACCCCCCAAGTCCACCCTCTCCAAGTCTCAACTTCCCTGTTGATGATCCCGATGATGATTTTCCGACCGGACAAGTGGCGCAGGGCAACGAACTCATCGATCCCAACATGGGTGGTGACAACCGCGAGGGAATTGAAATGATTGACCCGGTGACGCCGATATATGGAGATGGTGATTATTTTGGCTTTTGATCGCCATCATTGACACCGGATTGATTCCGCCCGGATGCTTTGATAAAGTGAATTGCGGGCGAACGGTAGAATCCCGCGGTCGTGACCGCTCTTGACCGCGTTTTGATTTTCGGACTGAGGCCGCGCGGATCACTCGGCCCAGGACACGCCGGTCAGGTCGTTGGCCTGTGTCGGGGAATTCTCCCACAATCCTTTTATCCCGACGTTCGCCACGCCCGTTTTGGCCAGTTGGAACAGAAAGCCGTTGACGTAATCCCCAGCGATCATCCGCTGCGCCCGCTCGAGGATGGCAACCCGCTCGGCGGCGTCCGAAGTCGCCGTGAGATCGTCCATCAACGCTTGGAACTCCGGTTCGCCGTACTGGAAGTAGTAGTCGGGCCGGGCGTAGATGTTGATGTCGTTGGGCTCGGTGTGGCTGACTATGGTAAGGTCGAAGTCCTTTCCGCGAAACACCTGCTCGAGCCATTGCGCCCACTCGAGGTTCGAAATCTCCGTCCGAATCCCGACATCCCGCAATTGACTGGCGACGATCTCGCCGCCCCGCCGGGCGTAGGAGGGTGGCGGCAGCAGCAACCTGAGGGTCAGTCCGTCGACGTGGCCGGCCTCCTTCAGAAGCTCCCTCGCCTTCTCCGGATCATGGGCCGACAGGCCCGTCAGATCCACGTAGGCCGGGTTGTGCGGGGCGAAATGGGTGCCGATCGGCGTTCCGTATCCGAACATCGCTCCGTCGATTATCTCCCGACGGTCAACCGCGTGCGCGATCGCCCGCCTCACCCTTCTGTCGGCGAGCGGGCCGGACCCGTTGTTCATGGCGAGAATCGTTTCGCCCTCGGTGGATCCGACGATCACGGAAAACCGGGGATCCGCCTCGAACTGGATCAACGTCTCCGGCGCGGGAAACACCGGAAAGGCGTCCACGTCGCCGGCCATCATCGCCGCGAACGCCGCCGTGGGATCCGAGATGAACTTGAAGGTCGCCTTGTCCAGCGCCACCGGATCGCCCCAATAGGAGGCGTTCCTCTCCAACTCAACCCGGTCGCCCTTCACCCACCGCGAAAACGCGAACGGGCCGGTGCCGACGGGATTCGTGGCGTTTCCGGAGACCGACGCCACGTCCACGATCACCGCGTCCCCCCAAGCCACGTTGGTCAGGAAACCGCCGTCGGGGCCCGACAGCGTGATCCTCACCGTGGCCGGGTCCACGACATCGATCGTCTCGATCCCGGCGAACAGGGCCTTCTGCGCGTTGGTCGACTCCTCCCCCATCGCCCGCTCGAAACTGAACTTCACGTCGTCCGCGGTGAACCGGGCGCCGTCGTGGAAGCGCACGCCACGGCGCAAATGAAACACATAAACGGTTGCGTCGTCCGACACCTCCCAGCTTTCGGCCAGCGCTGGAAGAATCGAACCGTCCGGGCCGAACCGCGTCAGCCCCTCGAACACGTTGGCGTAGACCACTTCGTCGATCGCCGCGGCCGCTCCCGACGTCGGGTCGAGATTGGGCGGCTCGAGTTGCATCCCGATTGTGATGTCCGAGCGCTGGGCCCATCCCGCGCCCGCGGCGAGAATCATCGCGGCGGCGAAAAAAGTCGTTCCTGTGTTGCGGCGCATGGCGGCCTCCCTGACGTCTGTTCCACGAGGTTAGCGGACGCGCCGCGCACTTGAAAGCGGCCGACGGCGGAGAATCGACGGAATCGCGGCAACCGAGCGCGGTCCCCCCGCGATCCACCACCGCGCGGAGCCCTCGGAATCCCGCTCCCGAAAGGGCGGGGCGACGAAGCCGCGGAATCCGATTCCCGGCCCTTGCCAATCCCACGCCGCGCGGGTCTCATGTCCGAACCGTATCGGCGCGCGGGGTCTACGCCGCATCGACTCCGCGCCGCCCCGGATCATTCGGTATAGCGGCGGGTTTCTTCGTGGAGATCGAATTTCTTCTGAACGGCGTCGTCCAGCGCGTTGAGCCTCCATCCCCGGTCGCCACCCTTCTCGATTGGCTGCGAGAAACGCGCGGGATGACCGGAACCAAGGAGGGATGCAACGAAGGCGACTGCGGAGCCTGCACGGTCATGGTCACCGACGGCGACGGCGCGCGCGCCCTGAACGCCTGCATTCTCTTTCTGCCGCAACTTCACGGCAAGGCGGTGCGCACCGTCGAAGGTGTCGCCGGACCGGGCGGGGAGGCGCATCCCGCGCAGAAGGCCATGGTCGAACATCACGGCTCCCAGTGCGGATTCTGCACCCCGGGATTCGTGGTCTCGATGGCCGTGGCCCACCTGAACGGCGCGCAGGACCACGACGATCAACTCGCGGGCAATCTCTGCCGATGCACGGGATACGCGCCGATCATCCGCGCCGCCGGGGCCGCGGCCGCGGCGAAGCCCCCCGAATGGATGACGGAAGACCTCTCGGCCTTGAATCCCCGGCCCATCGCCGCAACGGAAACCCTCGCGGTTCCGGAATCGGCCGACGATTTGGCGCGCTGGCACGCGGATCATCCCGACGCGACGCTCATCGCCGGCGCCACCGACGTGGGCGTTTTGGTCAACAAGGCCCTGCGGGATTTCCCGGCGGTCGCCTTCCTCAACCGATGCGCCGATCTCCGTGAAATCGTCATCGACCGGAACGACGTCCGCATCGGCGCCGCCGCCACGATTCGGGAGGTCCGCGCCGCCCTCGCGCCCCTGTCCCCTTCCTTCGGGGAACTTCTTCGCCGATTCGGGGCGGAACAGGTCCGCGGCGCGGCGACGCTGGGCGGCAACATCGCGAACGGATCCCCCGTCGGAGACGGCCCGCCGGCGCTGATAGCCGCCGGAGCCATCCTTCACCTGCGCCTCCGCGACGACCGTCGGGAGATTCCGCTCGAGGATTTTTTCATCGAATACGGAGTCAGGGATCTGCGTCCAGGGGAATTCGTCGAGGCGGCGACCCTCCCGCGTGGGCGACTGGCCGACCTGCGCTGTTACAAGGTGTCCAAACGATTCGATCAGGACATATCCTCCGTCTGCGGTTGCTTCGCGGTGAGGATCGACGGCGGCGTGGTCGCCGAGGCGCGGCTGGCGTACGGCGGCATGGCCGGAACTCCCAAGCGGGCGGCCGCCGCCGAAGCCGCGCTCGCCGGGCGCGCGTGGTCGGAGGATGCCGTGGGGGACGCCATGACCGCGCTGGAGGAGGACTTCGCGCCGATCGACGACCTCCGCGCCTCGGCGGGATACAGGATGAAGGTGGCCCGGAATCTTCTCAAGCGATACTTTTTGGAAATGTCGGGCGAACGGGCCTCGGTCATGGAAGTCCAAGCGTGAGCGTGTCCGCCCCCCTCCCCCACGACGCCGCGACCCTGCATGTCGGGGGCGCCGCGACGTATGTGGACGACATCCCCCCGCTCCCGGGAACGCTGCGCCTCGCCTTCGGCCTTTCGTCCATCGCGAAGGGCCGGATCGCCTCGATGGACCTCTCCGCGGTGCGCGCCGCCGAAGGCGTCGCCGCCGTCCTGACGGCGGCCGACCTGCCCGGAGACAACGACGTCTCGCCCTCGGCCCACGACGAACCGCTGCTGTCCGACGGCTCAGTCCATTATGTCGGGCAACCGATTTTCCTCGTGGCGGCCGAAACCCATCTTCTCGCCAGAAAAGCCGCCCGGCTCGGAAAGGTTTCATACCACGCTGAATCCCCGGTCCTGAGCATCGACGACGCGCTCGCCGCAGGCTCCGAATTCGTGGACGGCCCGGTGATCTGGGAAAAGGGCGACGCCGCCGCAGCGATCGCCGCCGCGGAGCATGTCGTCGAAGGCCGGATCGAAATCGGCGGGCAGGAGCATTTCTATCTCGAGGGTCAGGCGGCCCTGGCCCTGCCTCGGGAGGGAGGCGACATGGTCGTCCATTCGTCGTCCCAGCACCCGAGCGAGATCCAGGACAAGGTCGCAGGCGCGCTGGGCGTCCCGATGCACGCGGTGAGGGTGGAGGTGCGGCGCATGGGCGGCGGATTCGGCGGAAAGGAAAGCCAAGGCAACGCTCCCGCCTGCGCCTGCGCGGTGGCGGCGAGGATCACCGGGCGCCCATGCGCCATGCGCTACGACCGCGAGGACGACATGGTCGTCACCGGCAAGCGGCACGACTTCCGCGTGCTCTACCGCGCCGGATTCTCCGGGGATGGAAGGATCTCCGGCGTGGAATTCACCCATTACTGCCGCTGCGGCTGGTCGCTCGACCTGTCCACTCCGGTCGCGGACCGGGCCATGCTGCACGCCGATTCGAGCTATCACCTGCCCGCCGCCCGGATCGAAAGCCACCGGTTGAAAACCAACACCCAGTCCGCCACGGCCTTCCGCGGATTCGGCGGGCCCCAGGGCATGCTCGGAATGGAGCGCGTCATGGACCACGCGGCCCACGTTCTGGGAGCCGACCCGTTCGAATTGCGGCGGCGGAATTTCTACGCCGACGCCACCGATCGCGTCGGCTCCGCTCCCGTGACCCACCGCGGCGTTCCCGGCGGAGCGGCGTCGCCCGGGGGAACGGAGAAGCCCGGGGCGACGGCGGAGCCCGTAAGCGGAACGGCGGCCCACCCCGCGGAGGCCGGAACCGGCGAAGCCACTCCCCGCAGGCCCGCGGACGTCCAAACCACCCCTTACGGAATGGCCGTGGAGGATTTCATCCTCGGCGGCCTCACCGAAAGGCTCGCCGCCCGCCACGCCGAACGGCGGGCGGCGGTGGACGAATGGAACGCCGGCAACGACATCCTCAAGCGCGGCCTCGCGCTCACCCCGGTGAAATTCGGAATCAGTTTCACGCTGACGCACCTGAACCAGGCCGGCGCGCTGGTCCACGTCTACCGGGACGGTTCAATCCACCTGAATCACGGCGGCACCGAAATGGGACAGGGCCTGTTTCAAAAGGTGGCGCAGGTCGCGGCGACCGCGTTCGGCGTGGACATCGGCGCGGTCAAGATCACCGCGACCGACACCTCGAAGGTGCCCAACACCTCGGCCACGGCGGCCTCGGCGGGGTCGGATCTGAACGGCATGGCGGTCAAGGCCGCCTGCGACACGATCCGCGGCCGGATGGCCGAACGCCTCGCCGAATCGCGGCGGGTCGCCGCCGGGGACGTTCTGTTCGAGAACGGCCGCGTTCACGTGGGCGGAGAGATCATCGGCTTCGCCGACGCCGCGAAATTCGCCCACGAAAGCCGCGTCCCGCTCTCTGCGACGGGCTTTTACCGCACGCCCAAACTCGACTGGGACCGGAATCGGGGGAGCGGACGGCCATTCTTCTATTTCGCCTACGGAGCGGCCCTCACCGAGGCGGTCGTCGACACGCTGACCGGCGAGAACCGGATACTCTCCACCTGGATCGTCCACGATTGCGGCGACTCGCTGAACCCCGCGGTGGACCGCGGGCAGATCGAGGGCGGCTTCGCGCAGGGCGTGGGCTGGCTGACGACGGAGGAATTGGCTTGGGACGGCGCGGGAACTCTGCTGACGCGCGCCCCGTCGACCTACAAGATCCCCGCCTGCTCGGACCGCCCGGAGGTGTTCGAGGTGGAATTCTGGGACGGGCGGAACCGCGAGGAGACGATCCACCGCTCCAAGGCCGTGGGTGAGCCGCCCCTGATGCTGGGCATATCCGCGTTTCTGGCGCTTTCCGACGCCGCGCGGGCCGCCGGCGGCGGCGGATATCCCGCGCTCGACGCTCCGGCCACCCCCGAACGGATACTCGCGGCGGTGGAGAGGGCGCGCGGATGACGGGCATGGATTTTCCCCCGACGCGAATCTCGGCCGGCGGCGGCGCGTTGGCCGTGGAAGCCAGCGGATTCACCCCGCGGGATCCCGGCGCGGCGGAGGCCCGCGGGGAAGCCCGCCGGCCGGGATCAATGGGAGGCCGGCACGCGCCCGCCGATCCGGCGGCTCCCGGCCGGATTTCCGCGGCGGCGCGGAGGGCGCGCGGATGACCGCCCTGGGCGACCTCCCGCCGCTGATCGCGGCTCACGGGCCCGTTGTCCGGGTGCTGGTCGCCGAAGCCCGCGGCTCCACCCCGCGCGGGCCCGGCGCGGCGATGGCGCTCTGGGATGGCGGCCAGTCGGGATCCATCGGCGGCGGCAGGCTCGAATGGGAGGCCGCCCGCCTCTCCAAGGAAATCGCGGCCCCATCCGTCACGCGGCGGCCGCTCGGCCCGGCGCTTCGCCAATGCTGCGGAGGGGCGGTCACACTGGTTGCCGAGCGCTGGGACGCCGATGCCATCGCCCGCGCCGCGGCCGGAGGCGCGACCTGCGCCCGTCCGGTCGCTCCCGGCGCCGCGGGCATGCCGGAGGGCATTCGGCGCAATCTCGCCAAAATCGACGCGCCCGTGCTTCTCGACGGTTGGCTGGCCGAACCCTTCCACGGGCGGAAAAGCGTCGTCATGATCCACGGGGCGGGCCATGTGGGCCTCGCCCTCGCCGCCATCCTCGCGCCGCTTCCCGGCCTGCGCGTCATCCTGGCCGACACGCGCGCCGACCGGCTCCGAGACCCGCCGCCCGGCGTCGCCCCCCTGCCCGTCGCGGAAGCCGCCGCGGCCTTGGCGGCGGCGCCCCGCGACGCCACGCATTACGTGATGACCCACGACCACGACGCGGACCTCTCCCTGTGCCACGCGCTGCTGAGTTCCGGCGCCCTGGATATCGGGCTGATCGGGTCGAAGACCAAATCGGCGCGATTCCGCTCCCGGCTCGCGGCCCTCGGCCACGACGCCCGTGCGATCGCGCGCGTCCGCTGTCCGATCGGCGATCCCGCCTTCGGAAAGCACCCGCAGGCCATAGCGGTCTCGATCGCAGCCGAGCGCCTGTCGCCCGCAGGCCCCCGGCCGGAGGAAACGGCATGAGCGACCTTCTCGTCATCGACGGCCTGACCAAGGCCTATCCCGGAGTGGTGGCCAACGACGGGGTTTCCCTCGCGGTCGCCCCGGGACGGATCCACGCTCTTCTCGGCGAGAATGGCGCCGGCAAGTCCACACTGGTTAAAATCATTTATGGTTTGGCCGCCCCCGACGCGGGCCGCATGTTCATGCGGGGCCGGGAGTATTCCCCCGCCTCGCCCTCGGATGCCCGGCGGTCCGGCGTCGCCATGGTGTTCCAGCACTTCTCGCTGTTCGACGCCCTGACCGTGGCCGAAAACGTGGCTTTGGGGATGGAGGATCCGCCTCCCATGTCCCACCTGGCGCGGCGCATCCGCGGGCTCTCGGAAGCCTACGGCCTGCCGCTGGATCCCGGCCGCGTCGTCGGCGGCCTCTCCGCGGGAGAACGGCAGCGGGTGGAGATCGCCCGCTGCCTCATTCAGGATCCGGACCTGCTGATCATGGATGAGCCGACCTCCGTGCTGACGCCGCGCGAGGCCGAATCCCTGTTCTCGACGCTGCGCAAGTTGTCCTCGGAGGGAGCGGCCATCCTGTACATCTCGCACAAGCTCGGGGAGATCCGCGCGCTCTGCGACGGGGCGACCGTCCTGCGGCGCGGCAAGGTCGTCGCGTCCCGCGACCCCAAGACAACGACCGAGGCGGAATTGGCCGCGTTGATGGTCGGCGGCGAGCCGCCCCGGCCGGGACGGGCGGGGCGCGCCGTCGGCGCGGCGCGGCTGGTGATCGACGGCCTTGCGGCGAAGCCGCTCTCCCCCTTCGGAACCGCGCTGAAGGACATCCGGGCCGAGGTCCGCGCCGGCGAAATTCTGGGCGTCGGAGGTGTCGCGGGCAACGGTCAGGACGAGTTCTTCGCCGCCCTCTCCGGCGAAACGGCGTCCGATCCCGCCGCGATCAGATTCGACGGCGCGCCGATCGGGCGCCTCGGACCCAACGCCCGCCGCGGCCTGGGAATTCTTTGCGCTCCGGAGGAGCGCCTGGGCCACGCCGCGGCTCCCGACATGAGCTTGGTGGAGAACGCGGCGCTGACGGGGATGCGCCGCGAAAACCTGACGCGGCGCGGCTTCATCGACTGGCGGCGCGCGCGTTCCTTCTCCGACCGGATCATCGAGAGGTTCGACGTGCGCGCGCAGGGATCCTCCCACGCGGCGCGGTCGCTCTCGGGGGGCAACCTGCAGAAATTCGTCATCGGGCGGGAAATCCTGCAGCGTCCCGAGGCCCTGGTCGCGAACCAGCCGACCTGGGGAGTCGACGCCGCCGCGGCCGCCGCGATCCGTCAGGCGATCCTCGATTTGGCCGACCGCGGGGCGGCGATCCTGGTGATCAGTCAGGATCTCGACGAACTTTTGGAAATCTCCACCCGTTTCGCCGCGTTGAACG
This sequence comes from Hasllibacter sp., assembly GCA_028281405.1. Classification (GTDB taxonomy): domain Bacteria; phylum Pseudomonadota; class Alphaproteobacteria; order Rhodobacterales; family Rhodobacteraceae; genus JANQKA01. The sequence goes on from JANQKA010000866.1 coordinate 24,529, forward strand.
GAGGTCGCCTCGGCGAGGCCCGCGCGGTGGAAGGCCTGACGATGGAGCGGATCGGCTTGATGATGGGCGGCTCCCGTGAGACGGAGGCGGAACGTGCGGACTCCCGGTGACCGAACCCGCCCTGCGGGGAACGGCGGGCCGGGCCGTACGCGCCGTTCCCTCGGCCACGGGCCACCCACCCAGAGGATTCGATCTTGATCGCCTTGGAAAAACGCCCTGAACCCAGCTCCTTCTGGCGGTGGGTTGCGCCGATCGTCGCCGTGGCGCTCACCATGGCGGCGGGCGGCGCGATGTTCGCCATCCTCGGAAAAGATCCCACGGAGGCGATTCGGACGATCTTTTGGGATCCGTTGTTCGGTCCTTTCGCCGCCCACGACCGCCCCCAGCTCCTGGTGAAGGGTGGGCCGCTCATCCTCATCGCCATCGGCCTGAGCCTCGGCTTCCGCGCGGGTGTCTGGAACATCGGCGCGGAAGGCCAATACATTCTCGGCGCGATCTGCGGCGCCGCCGTCGCCCTCGCTTTTTATCCCTTGGACAGTTGGGTGGTCTTTCCTCTGTCGGCGCTCGCCGGCGGCCTCGGAGGCTGGGCCTGGGCGATGATTCCGGCGATCCTCAGGACGAAATTCAACACCAACGAGATCCTCGTCTCCCTGCTGCTGGTCTACGCCGCCGAACAGCTTCTGGCCTCGGCGTCGCTGGGCTTCCTGCGCAACCCGGACGGCGCGGGGTTTCCCGGCAGCCGCAACCTGTCCCGGTACGACGCCGCCGCGAATCGGGAGATCCTCGAGGGATCGGGAATCCACTGGGGCGTGTCCGCCGCCTTCCTGGCGGTTCCCGCCGCCCACGCGCTGATGACGCGCCACCGCGTCGGGTTTCACATCCGGGTGTCGGGCGAGAGTCCGCGCGCGGCGCGCTTCGCCGGCGTCGACCCGAACCGGCTGACGATCTTCTGCCTCGGCGTGTCCGGCGCGCTCGCGGGGCTCGCGGGCTTTTTCGAGGTCGCCGGCCCCGCCGGGCAGATATCCATCGACTTCAACGCGGGCTACGGGTTCACCGCGATCATCGTCGCCTTCCTCGGACGCCTGAACCCGGTGGGGATCACCTTGGCGGGCCTGCTGCTGGCGCTGACCTACATCGGCGGGGAGGCGGCGCAGGCAACCATGGGCCTACCCGCCGCCGCCATCCAAGCGTTCCAGGGAATGCTTCTGTTCTTCCTGCTCGGCGTCGACGTCCTGACCAAATACCGGATCCGTCCGGCCCGGAGGGCCCGCGCATGACCTTCGCAGGAATCGATCCGCTGATCCTGCTCGCCTCGCTCATGGTGGCGTCGACCCCCATCCTGCTGGCCGCCCTCGGCGAGTTGGTGGTGGAACGCTCCGGCGTCCTGAACCTCGGCGTGGAGGGCATGATGATCGTCGGCGCCATCTCCGGCCTCGCGACCGCCGTCGAGACCGGCTCACCCTGGCTCGGCCTCGGCGCGGCGGCCCTCGCCGGAGCGGCCCTCGCCCTCGTGTTCGGATTCCTGACGCAGACGCTCCTGTCCAACCAGGTTGCCACGGGCCTCGCCCTGACGCTGTTCGGGCTCGGCCTCGCGGCCCTGATGGGGCAGGGCTACATCGGCGTGAAGCCTCCCCCGCTCCCATGGCCCGACCTGTCCGGGATTCCCGTGCTCGGACGCCTTCTCGATCAGTTCGACGCTGTTGTCCTGATCTCCCTCGCGCTGCTCGCCGCCGTCGCGGTGTTTCTCAAGCGCGGCCGCGCCGGGCTCGTCCTGCGGGCGGTCGGCGAGAATCACGACGCGGCGCACGGCCTCGGCTACCGCGTCGTCCCGATCCGCATGGCCGCGATCGCGTTCGGCGGCGCCTGCGCCGGCCTCGGGGGCGCCCACCTCAGCCTCGTCCGGGTTCCGCAATGGACCGAGGGCATGACGGCGGGAGCCGGTTGGATCGCCCTCGCCATCGTCGTGTTCGCCGGATGGCGGCCCTGGGGCGTTCTCTTGGGAGCCTATCTCTTCGGCGGCACCACCGTGCTGCAATTGAATCTTCAGGCGGCGGGCGTCGCGATTCCGGTCGAATATTTGTCGATGTCGCCCTACCTGATTACCATTCTGGTGTTGGTGATCATGTCCGCCGGGCGCGGACGCACCGCCATCGGAGCGCCCGCCTCGCTCGGGCGAATTTTCCACGCCTCCCGCTGAGGCGATTCGAAACAGGGAGATCCTCGATGAAAATCACGCGACGCGCGCTCGCCGCTTCCGCCCTCGCCCTCGGTTCCGCCTGCGGCGCCTTCGCCGCGGGGCACGAACCGGTGACCGTCGGCTTCATCTACGTCGGTCCGATCGGCGACGGCGGCTGGACCTACGAACACGACAAGGGACGTCTGGCCGTCGAAGAGCATTTCGGCGACGGGGTGAGGACGCTCTATCAGGAGAGCGTGCCGGAAGGCGCCGATTCGGAGCGCGCCATGACGCAAATGATCCGCCAAGGGGCCGACATCATATTCACGACGTCCTTCGGCTACATGGATCCCACCATCAACGTGGCGGCCCGGTTTCCGGACGTGAAGTTCGAGCACGCCACCGGCTACAAGCGGGCTCCCAACGTCTCCACCTACTCCGCGCGTTTCTACGAGGCCCGGGCGGTGCTGGGCCACATCGCGGGCGAACTTACGGAGTCCAACAAGATCGGCTACATCGCCTCGTTCCCGATCCCCGAGGTGATCCGCGGCATCAACTCCGCATACATCCACGCCAAGAAGGCGAACCCGGATGTCGAGTTGAGCGTGGTCTGGGTCTACACTTGGTTCGACCCCGCCAAGGAGGCCGACGCCGCGAAGGCCCTGATCGATCAAGGCGCCGATGTTCTGCTCCAGCACACCGACTCCACCGCGCCACAGGCCGCGGCGGAGGCGGCCGGCGACGTCTACACGTTCGGCCAGGCATCCGACATGCCAGAATACGCTCCGAAACCACGGGTCTCGTCGATCATCGATGATTGGGCCCCTTACTACATCGAGCGCGTTCAGGCGGTGATCGACGGCACTTGGGAATCCACCGACACCTGGGACGGAATCGCCCCGGGAATGGTGCGGATCGGGGAGATCAGCGACGCGGTTCCCGCGGACGTCAAGGCCGAGGCCCTGTCGCTGAAAAACCGCCTCGCGTCCGGCGAATACCACGCGTTCACCGGCCCGTTGAACCGTCAGGACGGCTCGGTCTGGCTGGCCGAAGGCGAGACGGCGGACGACGGCACGCTTCTCGGCATGGACTTCTACGTCGAGGGCATCGTCGGAGACATCCCGAATTGAATCGGGCGGCGGTGCGGTTGGAGGCGTCGCGGAGTTCAACGCGTGGCTGGAATCCCGAAATGTATTCCGGTCGTCCATCCCGTTGGGTTCGTTCATTGGCCGCCGACGCGCGGAACCGCGACACCTCCGGCGGAATCTTCCGCGTGGGTCCGGGGCAATTCCGCGATTCGGACCGAAACGGTCCCGCACCGGTGCGGTTCGGCTTCGCGTCCCCCCGCCTTCCGCGCGCGCCGGGTTGGGGCGCCCGCGGGAATTCCGACCTGTATTCCCGCGTGAGCCGTCCCGAACCGTCGCGCCGATTCGGAGCGGCTCCGTTCCGACATCCGCTTCCGCCCGGCGCGACCGGGCGCGGGCGGGCGGTTTTCCCGCGTGTAACTCCGCGGCTTCCGAACATTCATCGGACCAAGCCATGATCGACTTCGCCGTCATCGGCGGGGGCATGGCGGGAGCGTCAGCCGCCGCCCGTTTGTCCGAACTCGGGTCCGTCACGCTTCTGGAGGCGGAACACGCGCTGGGCCACCACGCCTCGGGACGATCCGCAGCGATGTTCGAAGAGAGCTATGGAAAGCCCGCGACCATCGCGCTCAACCGGGCGAGCCGCGCCGATCACGAAGCGATGGGCGTCCTCTCTCCCCGCGGCTTCCTGCTCGTGGGTTCAGACGACGACCCGCTCTACGACAGGGACCGGGAGGATATGAACCTCGATGAGATCGGCGTCGAGGCCGCCCGACGCATGGTGCCGATCCTCGACCCCAACACGGTTCGGCGCGCCGCCCATCACGCCGACGCCCTCGACATCGACACCGACCTTCTGCTCCAGACATTCGCGCGCGTGGCGCGCACCAATGGGGCACGAATCGTCACGGGTGCCCGCGTCACTGGAATCCGACGGGTCTCCCGAGGGTGGGACATCGACGCGGGAGAAGCGCTGCCCGCGCGCAATGTCGTCAACGCCGCCGGCGCGTGGGCGGACGGTATCGCGGAATTGGCGGGAGTTGCGCCCCTCGGGCTGAGGCCACATCGCCGCTCCATCGCCCGGATCGCGGCGCCTGGCGGACACGATGTGTCTGGTTGGCCGTTGATATTCGGGGCCGGCGAGGATTGGTACGCGAAGCCCGACGCAGGAGCCCTTCTGGTTTCCCCCGCCGAAGAGGATCCGATGGAGCCCTTCGACGCGTGGCCGGACGACATGGTTCTGGCCGAGGGGTTGGAGAAGTACCAGAAATTCGTGACCGAACCCGTGACCAGGCCGATCGCCTCCTGGGCGGGTCTGCGCACATTCGCTCCGGATCGGAATCTCGTGATCGGCCGCGATCCGGCGGAACCCACGTTTCTCTGGTGCGCCGGGCAGGGTGGCTACGGAATCCAATCCTCGCCCGCTTACGGCAGACTCCTCGCGGAGATCGTCGCCGGGCGCACGCCCGAAATTGGAGCGGAATCGGCCGCGGCCCTCGACCCGGGTCGTTTCCGATGATCCATGGCCCGAATCCTCCCGGGGTCCGCCCGCCCGTCACCGGTTCCCCGGACGAACGCCTCAGTTTTCCCGCGACCGAGCGGAACACGGCGCCGATCGGCGCGTTGTTGGACCGGGTCGCTCCCGCGTCGGGGCGCGCGGTGGAAATCGCCTCGGGCACGGGTCAGCATATCCACGCGTTCGCCTCCTCCAATCCCCGCTTGCATTGGCAACCCACCGACATCGATCCCTCTCGATTCGCCTCCATCTCCGCTTGGACCCGCGGCCTTCCCAACGTCTCCGCGCCGATCGTGTTCGACGCGGCGTCGGACGACTGGCCCGGCGCGCCCGCGGATTTCATCCTCCTCGTGAACCTGCTGCATTTGATTCCCGCCGACGACGCGCGGAGGGTCGTGGTGACGATCGCGAACGGCCTCGCCTCCGGCGGCGTGGCGGTCGTCTACGGGCCCTTCCGCCGGGATCACGGATTCGCCTCCGAAGGAGACGCGCAATTCGACGCGTCGCTCAGGGCACGGGATCCCGCGATCGGCTACAAATCCGTGGCCGACTTCAGCGGATGGGTCTCCCGCGCGGGTCTCGAAATCTCCGAAACCCTCGACATGCCCGCCAACAACCTCGCCTTCGTCCTGAAGGGAGCACCGGGCCGCGGCGCGGCGGCCCCGCCGGACGCGCCGGACCGGCGCGGCGCCGGTCCCGGCTCCGGAACGGTGGAGCGGCCATGACCAAACCCGATCCCCATGCCGGCGTGACCATTCACGAAGCCGCCGACGCACTGAAGGTGTCGGAGGCTTCCGTGAGGAACTGGATCAGGGCCGGATACCTGAATTTCGACCGCGGCGTCGGCGTGTGCCGGGAATCGCTCGAACATTTCCGGACACATGTCGCCGGAACGGAAAAACTCATCCAAAGAGCGAACAAATCCATGGTCGATGGGCACGACCACCGCGCCCTGGCCTCGGAAATCACGCGGGCACTCGCCTCCGGAGCCAATCCAACGGAACTGTCGAATGATTACGAAAATGGCATGTCGAACTCCCACAGGAACAGGGAGGGGATATACTACACTCCCGAGGAGATTTGCGACGCGATGCTTTCCGACCTTCCCAAACCCGGAAAGTCGGATAAGTTCTGCGATCCATGTTGCGGCACCGGCAACTTCGCTCTGGCGGCGCTCCGGCGCGGATACGCGCCGGAAAACATATTCGGATTCGACACCGACCCAATCGCGGTTGAAATCGCCAAGAACAGGATTCGCCGGGAAACCGGCGTCGATCCGAACAACATCAAATGCGCCGATTTTTTGGAACTTTCGTCTTCACCGTCCGGCACCCTCGATAAATTCGACGCGTTCGCGACCAATCCTCCGTGGGGAAAGAAAATCCCGAAGTCCGAGAAGGAGAAATACGCCGGCTTGTTCGGAACCAACCGCGGATTGGACACCAGCGCGCTATTTTATTTCGCCTGCGCGCGGGCTTTGAAGCCCGGCGGCTACCTATCCCTGCTGATGCCCGAATCTTTTTTCAAGATCGCGGCCTTCCGGAACGCCCGCCTCCATCTTCTCGACCATTCCCTCGTAAGCCTGAGGGACTTCGGGAAACCGTTCAAGAGCCTCGTGACCCGCGCTCAATCCTTCTGCGCCGTCAAACTCCCCGCGGCGGCGGGGGAAGTGCTTTGCCACAGCGGAAGCCGCGTGTTCGGGCGCGCCCAATCCTCGTTTCCATCCAACCCGTCGCACATAATCAACTTCGAGGCGGATTCCGAAGACGCCGCGGTTTTGTCCAAATTGTTCAAGTCCCACCACATAACACTGCGGGGAAACGCGCGGTGGGGATTGGGAATCATCACCGGAAACAACGGAAAATTTTCCAGAAGTCGCTCCGGCGCCGGCTTGATGCCGGTTTATAAGGGACCGGATATTCACAGGGGGCGCGCGGACCCGCCGACCACTTTCATCCCGAAGAACCTATCGCTTTACCAACAGGTCGCCCCAACTGAAATGTACAATTCATCGAGCAAGATATTGTACCGATTCATTTCATCCAATCTGATTTTTTATCATGACGAAGGTAAATCTTTTTTCCTCAACAGCGTGAACATGATTGTTCCGTCGCCGGATTTTCCCATCCCGAATTCCACCATCGCCAAATTATTCAACACCGATCTATTCAATTGGGCGTATTCAAGGATGTTCAACACGCACAAAATCTTGAGGGCGGATTTGGAGAGAATGCCTTTGCCTGTGGATTTCCTGAGGAACAACCCGGATTTCTCGGAGAATCAGCTCCTCGACTACTACGAATTGAGAAAGTATGAAGATGGAACTTTCCGAGCTTGAAGAAATAATTCTCCGAACCATGAACGGAGAGCGGGGGGAAGTCGACGGGATACTCGATTCCGCCGACCCGGATGACACATACCCATTCAACGCATTCGAATTTTTTATTTGCAAACTTATCTCGGCCAATCGGATCACTTTCAGGGAGTACGAAAAAATCCGAAGCGAATACATCAGGAGCACCCCGAATCTGAAAGCTTTTCGGATGGGGCCACGCTGGTTTGGGGAAAAATTCGCTCAGGGTCTCGTGTTGGAGAAGTGCCCGGAGATCAAACCAGCCTCCAAGGAATTTGATCCGGAATTCTCCGGAGAGTACGACCTTTGGCTTGATGGAATCAAGGTTGAAGTCAAAGCGTCCCGCGCTGTTAATCGGAACAGTTCGATGCCTCTGCACATGAAGGCGTTGTCCAAAAATACAGAAAAGGAATTCTGGATGAATTATCAGCAGCTCAAACCGCAGCATTGTAATGTGTTCATATTCTTGGCAGTGTTCCTGGACGAAATAGCCTTTTGGATATTGAATCGCGACGAAGTCTGGGATCATCAACTTTATTCACCGGGGCAGCATCGAGGAAATATGGGAAACGAAGGCCAATTGCACGTCAGAGACGGCACCATCGACCTCATGGACAAGTTCAAATCAGACGGGAAAAACCTTGGACAGGATATCCGGGACGCCGCAGCACGGCGCGGTAGGCGGAACAATTCTCCTCCGACCTCCGCCAACTGAATTTCCAATTGGAGACGCCCGCGCCGGACGCGACCGCGGGGTAGCCGCGCTCCGCGCCCCCGGTGGTGGAAAGGGAGGGGATTCGTCATTCGTTTCCGGTCGAATTCTCGTCGACGGTAGCGCGGTGGACGCCAACGCTTGCCTTCCGGCCACGTTTCACACGCCGGGTCATGTGGGCGATCATCTCCGCTTCAAGCCGGGTAACGAGGTGTTCTCCGGCGAAATGGTCTTGCGCCGGGCGACCCTGCCCGAACCGCCACCCGATGGCGGCCTCCACAACGGAGTGGCCTTGAACTTCGGCGACATCACCGTTGGCGGTCCCGGTGGTTGCCACCGCCCCTCGAACCTCTTGGAGCATTCCAGAAACTCACAAGGTGGCGCGAAGCTCCACCTTGTGTGGGAGGATATCGGCACGCCGCTTGGACGGCAATGGCTCAACCGCCTTCCCGCCAACGACGCGCCCGCGGGCGTCATGTATTCCCGGCGCCGAATTGGCCTCGACGACTTTGACCACCTTACGCGCACCCGCGTCCGCTTATTCGGACACAATCACACGCGCGCCGTCCCGAAGGTGGGCGGCGCGACCCGCTTCGGCATCAACAGCGCGCGGGCGCCGGCAAACTTCGTAAAGGTCGTCGCCTCCGAACGCGGGCGCAAGTGGACACCGCTTGTCGATCGGCGGGAGCGTAGATTATGATTTCCAACGTGCGACTGCGAACGGCGACTCCGGATGACCTCGCACTTCTCCGGCACTGGGACAAGGCTCCCCATGTCATCGCCTCGAAGGGGGCCGAAGACTGGGGTTGGGAGCAAGAACTCGTCCGACGCCCCGACTGGCGCGAGCAGCTCATCGCCGAGGTGGAACGCGTGCCC
>JANQKA010000096.1 GCA_028281405.1 Hasllibacter sp.
CCGTCGTCGGGATTTTTGTCCCGCAAGGTGATCCAGGGAACCAAGGTTCCACCAAGGTCGTCGAGCCTGCCGTCGATGAAGTAATCACTCCAGACCCCCGAATACACCACCCTGTCCATATCGGCGCCCGGTCCGTTGCCCGAGGCCGAATGACCGTGGACAATATCGTCACCGCCGCCGCCCCTAAGCGTGTCGCCGCCGCCGAGTCCTTCGATGATCGACGCGCCCGCTCCGCCCGTCAGTTCGTTTGCGTCGTCGTCTCCCCTCAATGTTTCATAAACGTTGATCGTGAAATCCTGCGAAATGGTCCAATGTCCATCGCCCGCCGTGACGGTTACGTCCAGCAGTCCCGGCGAGGAGGGTGTTCCGGATATCACGCCCGTATCCCGGTCGATGTCCAGCGGTCCAAGTCCCGTCGCGGAGAATGTCAATTCATCGCCGTCGTCGTCCGCGAACGCCACGCTGGCGTCGATCGGCGTGATTTCCATTCCGTCGAATTCCAACTCCACACTTTCCAACGGCGTTCCGGACGCCTTCGGTTTCACGTTGGCCGTGATGACGAAGGCGGGCAATACCAACCGTTCACCCCCCATTGGGAGGTTCAGGTCCGATAGCCTTTCATCAATGGCGATTGCTCCAAATCGATCATGAGCGTGTATATAGATTTCAAGATCATCGTCGTGGACAATTCCGGAGCCGTCGTCGGGATCCGCCTCGAGTGTTCCGGAAAGCATGCCGTCCATGACCATCAACCCACGGCTTTCGGGAAATCGCAGCTCTCTCAGGCCGGGACCTTCCTCCACGTCCATCCTGCCGATGAACACCAAGTAATTCTCTATGAATTCGTCGTCACTGAACGCGCCCGTCAAATCGATCGGCGTTTGTATGGGCTCGCCGATCGTCAGCGTTATTTCCGGAAATCCAACCGATTCATCGAAATCCGGTCTGGCGTTGACCGTGAATTCGATCCTCATGGAGGCGGATTCCCCGGATTCGTCGCTGGCCACGACTTCAACGCCGACGCTTTCCGGATCGCGGGAAAGCCTTCCCGATAAAATCCCGAGCGCGGGGTCGAATCTCAGTCCCACATCTGACAGCCTCCCGTTCCGCATCCCATCGGCGTCGAGCAGAGCCGCTTGGTATGTCAGGGAATCGCCATGCTCCACGTCCTCGTCCTGGAAGTAATCCGCGAAATTGATTGTCCCTATGCGGGTGTCGAATTCCGCATTCGTAAGCGGCCCCGTCGCGTCCGGCACGAGCGTAGGAGGTGAATTCGAATACAGCACGATTTCGTCAGTGGTCCCGATGTCGTGCTCATCCGTCGCGGTCACGGTGACCGTTTTCCGGGTATCCATTCCTTGGAAGCCCCTGAAATTTCCCGAAATCATGTTGTCGTGGAAATACAACCCCGTTCCTTCCAGTCCCGTCACGGAGAATTCCAACGTCGCACCCGGGTCCGGATCCACGAATCCCGAGGAGACGTCGATCGCCCGAATCTCCGAACCGGCCCAGACGGGCATGTCCATCAGGGGAGACGTTGCCGACGCCTCCGGAGCGGAGTTGACGTGGACAACGAAACTCGGAAGCAATCCCCAGGTATACACGCTGTCGCTGCCCGCCCTTTGAGGGTCCGTGGCAAGTCCATAATGCCCATACTTGACGCCCGGCCCTCCGTCCCGCGCCCTCATGACGATTTCGAAGGATTCCTCGGTGCGCCAGCCGTTTGGTCCCGGCCCGTAGGTGTCCGAGAACCTTCCCGAAATCACTCCGTCATTCACGGAAAGCCCCACCCAGGACGCGTCGAGATTTTCCCAATCCCGTTCATCCCTTGGACTGTCGACCTCCCCCAACCTTCCCACGAAGGCCTGGTAGTTCAACCTGTCGTTGTCGGGGTCATTGAACAGAGGCCTGATGTCTATCGGCGATATCTCTCTTCCTTTCGTGAACACCACGGCGCCGTCCGGGAAAACCCTGGTCTCGTTCGCGTCTCCGGTGTCCGGCAATCGTTGAATCAGAATTTCGGGATCCCGGTCTTCCTGCCCGGGAATTGGACCCACCGCGGTCACGGTGAAGGTCCGCTCATGGGTTCCGCCGTTTCCGTCACTGGCTTCGACGGTGATCATGTGGGATCCCGCGTCGTCGAAGGTTCCGGTGATCAGTCCCGTGGAATCGTCATAACCCAAGCCAATCGATTCCAGCATTCCGAGTTGGGATCCCACCTCGAACGAGAATGTCAATTCGTCGCCGTCGGGATCGTGAAACGCGCCGTCGACCGCGATGGGCGTTATCGGGCGACCCGTCACCACCGTTCTGTCCTGAAGCGCGAACAGGGCGTTCTCCGGCCGGGTGGTCACGTTGAGGGTGTAGGTGTGTTCGGCGGAGGTGAATCCACCGGTGTCCGTCGCCGTGATCGTGATTTCCAGGGAACCGGACTTCAGGGGAGTTCCATTGATCACCCCGTTGTCGTCGACCGACAGGCCGGTTCCGTCCACCCCCTCCACTTCGAATGTTATTGCGTCACCCTGCCTGTCCACGAACCACCGTTGCAAATCGATGGCGGAAATGGGAGAGCCAAGAACGTGGTCGTCCTCCACGCGAGACATGGGCGAGGGGACGGGCCTTTGCGCCTCGACCACGGTGAGGGTGTGGCTGTGCGCGGAATCGTCGTAGGTCGCGGCGGCGTCGGGGTCGTCGGAGGCGGTCACCGTGATCACGAATGTTCCCTCCGCGTCGGGGGCGGCCGTGATCAGGCCGCTCGCGGGATCGATCGACAGTCCCTCGACCGTCCCGCCGGTCACCTCGATCGAATAGGTTCTCGCGTCGCCCCCTTCGAACCAACCGCCCGCGTCGATGGGCGCGAACTCCTCTTCGAGCGTGAACGTGCTTTCCGTCGGCGCGTTCGGCGCGACGCTTGTCACGGGGGTGTCGAACGTCAGCGACGACAACGGCGTGTCGGAACCCGATCGACCGCCGAACCGCAGAACCTCGATGTCCGTCAACGCGTCGCGCCCCTCGTCGTTCCCCGGGGCGTTGGTTTTGTCCAGGACGATCGTCCGGACACCGCCTCCATCAGTCGGCGTCTCCCGCCAGATTCTGTAATTCGACCGGACATCGGTATAAATCACCGTGTCGTTCCCCGCGCCGCCGTCGATCACTTCATTCCGATATCCATTGACCAACAGGTCGTCCCCCGGAGTGGGCGAATCCGCCTCCGCGACGGTGATGGTGATTTCCCGGGACGAACTGGCCCCGTCCGCGTCCGTGGCGGTGACCCTGAT
>JANQKA010000098.1 GCA_028281405.1 Hasllibacter sp.
CGGTTCCGCGTCAGCCGCCTTTCTTCAGGACGCGCTTTCCGAGCAGTTCGGCGATTTGAACGGCGTTGAGGGCGGCGCCCTTTCGCAGGTTGTCGGATACGCACCAAATGTTCAGACCGTTCTCGACGGTGCCGTCCTGCCGGATGCGGCTGATGTAGGTGGCGAATTCCCCCACGCATTCGATCGGCGTGACGTAGCCGCCGTCCTCGCGCTTGTCGATGACCATGATTCCCGGCGCCTCGCGGAGGATGTCGCGGGCCTCGTCCTCGTCCAGGAAATCCTCGAACTCGATGTTGATCGCCTCGGAATGGCCCACGAACACCGGAACCCGGACGCATGTCGCGGTGACCTTGATCGACGGGTCGACGATCTTCTTGGTTTCGGCCACCATCTTCCATTCCTCCTTGGTGGTTCCGTCCTCCATGAAGTCGTCGATGTGCGGAATCACGTTGAAGGCGATCTGCTTCTGGAATTTGTCGGGCGCGCGTTCCTGACCGGGAACGTACATTCCCTTGGTTTGATCCCAAAGCTCGTCCATGCCCCGCTTTCCCGCGCCGGAGACCGACTGGTAGGTGGACACGACCACGCGCTTGATGCGGGCCCGGTCGTGAAGTGGCTTGAGCGCGACGACCATTTGCGCGGTGGAGCAATTGGGGTTGGCGATTATGTTGCGCCGTCCCGCTCCGTCGATCGCCTCCGGGTTCACCTCGGGAACGACCAGCGGAATGTCGGGCTCGTTGCGGTAAAGCGACGAGTTGTCGATCACGACGCACCCGGCCTTCGCGGCCTTGGGCGCGTGCTCCTTCGTCGGTCCGGAACCGATCGCGAAAAGGCCCATGTCGAAGCCGGTGAAATCGAAAGTTTCCAAGTCCTTTGTTTTGAGTGTCTTGTCACCGTAGCTGACCTCGGTTCCGAGGGATTTGCGCGACGCGAGCGCGACGACCTCGTCGGCGGGGAACCGGCGCTCGGCCAGTATGTTCAGCATTTCGCGGCCCACGTTGCCCGTGGCGCCGGCGACGGCGACTCTGTATCCCATGTCGGGTCTCCTTTTCTTGGAAGGGATGCTTTTACCGTCCAACGGCGCCGGAAGGAAGTGGCGGGGGATCCGAATCCTCGACGCCCGCCAGAGCGAATCCGATCGACCCCGACCCTCGCGCAATTGGGAACCGCGGCCGACGTCCGCCCCGAATGGCGCGGAATCCCGGTGACGGGAGGCCGGGATCCCGGAGCATGTGGCGGCGGCAGGTCAACGGCGCGCGGCGCGGAGGCCGGAGCGTTCCCGGCCCGGAACGGCCTCCGGTTCCTTCGCGGCCGGGCGTCCCGCTTCACCCGGCGCGAAACGATCACGGGGCGCGGTGCTTGCAATACGCCCAAACGCGCGTCAGGGTTCGGGAATGCTGTGGCTTTACGGCGGGATACGGGACGGGGGTGGCCGACGTGCGTTCGGCCATCGGCGGTCGGTCGCCTGGTGTCCCGCCGAACTGGTTCCGGCGTTGCCGGGGAACGCGCGGAAAAGTCAGGCGACGCGAACCCGGAGCTCCGGGCGTGGCCGGACCCGGTGACTTGTCTCCGCGCGATTGCCGAATACGCGAATCGCCCGGGCGGCGGGCGGGCGGGTTGTCCATGAATTCCCCCCGCATCGCCCTCGCGGGCATGATCCTCGAATCGAACCGCCACGCCAGACCGGCGGCGCGGGCCGATTTCGAAAGCCTGACATGGGTTCGGGGGGACGCGC
>JANQKA010000126.1 GCA_028281405.1 Hasllibacter sp.
GCCGAGCGCGGCGGGGGCCGTTTCCCACCGGATCGCGCTTGACCGGGCCGTGGTGGCCAGACCGGTTTGAATTCCGATCCGACCCGATGCCTTGGCCTCCAGTTCGGGTCGGGGCTTGGTCGGCGGATGGGGAAACGCGTAACCGCAACCGGCGCGCGGCCGGATATTGAGCGGTGGCCGGAGGAGTGGTTGCCGGATGGGAGCGCAACCGGGTAACTCCGCGCGGAAATGGACGGGAGCCGACCCATGAACGCCAAGCCGCGCCGCCGGATTTTTGGCTGGATGATGTACGACTGGGCGAGCCAGCCGTTCCACACGCTTTGCCTCACCTTCATCTTCGGCCCGTATTTCGCCTCCGTGGCGACGGAGACGTTCATGGCGGGGGGAATGGCCGAGGGGGCCGCGGACGCGCGGGCCCAAGGCATTTGGTCGCTGGCGCAGACATGGTCCGGCCTGCTCATCGCCTTCACAGCCCCGGCGCTCGGCGCGCTGGCCGACAATTCCGGCCGTCCGACGCGCTGGATCGCGGCGTTCTCCGTGATCTACGTGGCGGCCGTCTCCATGCTCTGGGGAATGACCCCCGACGGGTCGGCCATCACGGCGAGCCTGTGGGCGTTCGCGGTCGCCCTGATCGCCGTCGAATTCCTGACCATTTTCACCAACGCGATGCTGCCGTCCCTCGGGACGCCGGACCGGGTGGGCAGGATTTCGGGAACGGGTTTCGCGGTCGGATACGCGGGCGGCGTTTCGGCGCTCTTCATCATGCTGCTTTTCTTCGCGGAGCGGGAGGCGGGCGGCTCCACGCTGATCGGCCTCGACCCGCCATTCGGCCTCGACGCGGACGAGCGCGAGGGAACGCGCGCCGTCGGGCCATTCACCGCCATCTGGTACGTGGTCTTCATGATTCCCTTCTTCGTCTGGGCGCGCGTCCGGAATCCGAACGCGGCGCGGGGCGGCGTTTCGAGGGCGTTCTCGGATCTGGCGCGGTCGCTCCGGGCCGTCGCGCGCCGCCGGAGCCTGGCGGCCTATCTCGGTTCGTCCATGCTGTACCGGGACGCGTTGAACGCGCTCTACGGCTTCGGCGGCGTATACGCGGCGCTGGTGCTCGACTGGCCGACGGTTTCGATCGGTGTGTTCGGCATCGTCGCGGCGATTTCGGCGGGCGTCGCCACATGGATCGGAGGATTCGCCGATTCCCGCTTAGGCCCCAAACCCGTGATATTCGCGATGATCGTTTCGCTCGCCGCCGTGTGCGTGGTCATCGTCGGAATGACCCGCGAGTCGATTCTCGGCTTTCCCCTGGCCGAGGGATCGTCGACCCCCGACGTCGTGTTTTACGCGCTCGGCTGCGTCATCGGCGGAGCGGGCGGAGTCCTGCAATCGGCGTCACGCACGATGATGGCGCGCCATTCCACGCCCGACCGCCCGACCGAGGCGTTTGGACTATACGCGCTTTCGGGGAAAGCGACCGCGTTTCTCGCGCCGGCGCTGATCGGCGCGGTCACGCTGGCGACCGAAAACGCCCGCCTCGGATTAATTCCGGTCATTATCCTCTTGACTCTCGGTCTGTTTCTGTTATTTTGGGTCGAAGCCGAGGGAGACGGAGGGCGATGGCCCGAGGATTCGCGATAATGTTTTGCATCGCCGCCTTGTCGGCGTGCGGAACCGATTCGGAACCCCGCACCATTGGCGAGGCGGGCATCGACATCGACGGCGTTCCGGCGTCCAGCTCCGCCAATTTTCTGTTCGGGTCGATGTCGGAGCCGTCGGATCAATCACCGGCGGTGTTCGGACGTTACGCCAAAGGCTGCTCCGCCGGGTCGGTGCAATTGCCGGAATCGGGTCCGACGTGGCAGGCCATGCGCCTTGACCGAAACCGCTATTGGGGTCATCCCGAACTGATCGATTTTCTCAAGGATCTCTCGGTCAAGGCCGCCGAGCAGCCCGGCTGGGGAGGCCTGTACATCGGCGACCTCAGCCAGCCCCGCGGAGGTCCGATGTGGGAGAGCAGCCACAGCAGCCACCAAACCGGATTGGACGCCGACATTTGGATGCTTCCGCCGGAGCGGCTTGATCTGACGCGCGAGGAGCGCGAGTCGCTTTCATCCATCTCGACGCGGAAAAAGTCGGGCGCGTACACCAACGACTCCTGGACTCCCCAGCATCACGCGATTTTGAAGGCCGCGGCCGAGGATCCGCGTTCGGCCCGGATATTCGTGTTCCCGGGCGCGAAGGTGCGGATGTGCGAGGAGGAAAAGGGCGATCGTGAATGGCTCAGGAAGATCCGCCCGTGGTGGGGCCATCATTATCATTTCCACGTGAGGCTCGCCTGCCCGCCGGGGGAGACCGGGTGCGTCGATCAGCGTCCGCCGCCGCCGGGAGACGGCTGCCGGGACGCGATGAGGTGGGTGGAGGACATTCTGAATCCTCCTTCGAAGGAAGCGGACAGCGGCACCCCGACGAAGCGGCGGGATATATTGCTGGAGGAATTGCCCGAGCAATGCGCCGGGGTGCTCGCGTCGCCGGCGCGGCTGCCCGAATCGGAGGATCCGGGATGGGTGGATTTTCCAACCGGCCCGACCGAAGCGCCCAATCCGGTATTCGCGGGCCTCTCCGGCTCGATCTTCGCGGGCCTGTCCGGTGTGTTCAATCCGGCGGCGGCGGACATCCCCAAGGGATCCGACGCGTCCAAAACGGTTGTTCCGGAAGACTCCGAAGTATCCCATCCAGTCGTCGCGGGCCTCACCGTGGCGCGGGATCCTCCCGGCGTTGAAAATCAAGATAAGTCCGACGCGTCCAATCCGGCAGTCGCGGTCCTCTCCGGAGCATCGGGCGGGTCCGGCGTGGATATTCCCGACGCGGGCGGGTCGCCCAATCCGGCCGTCGCGGTCCTCTCCGGGGAATCGGGCGGGTCCGGCGCGGACATTCCCGACGCGGGCGGGTCGTCCAATCCGGCCGTCGCGGGCCACTCCGGGGAATCGGGCGGGTCCAGAACGGAAATTCCCGACGCGGGCGAGTCGTCCAATCCGGCCGTCGAGGTCCTCTCCGGGGAATCGGGCGGGTCCGGCGCGGACATTCCCGACGCGGGCGGGTCGTCCAATCCGGCCGTCGCGG
>JANQKA010000132.1 GCA_028281405.1 Hasllibacter sp.
AACGTCATAAATTGGGCTGTAGAGAGGATAGGATTCGATTCAATTCTGGGATGCTTTGCCAACTCGGGTTACTGTTCCACCTAAGTCGGAACAGCAGTAACGCGGACGAGGGCGACCGCATCGTCTTTGAAGATTCCGCTGGAACGAAGGTTTTGAGAGTCCAGGCGATAAATTTCAATGGCCCTTCCACTTCCGTGCGCACGGAGGATTTCTCTTTGATTTTGCCCGGGCACGATGGGCCGTTGGAGGAGGGAACGCACTATTTTTATGTCGATATCGACGGACTCGAAGGAGACGACCGGGTTGATGGCGGAATGGGCGCGGACGTGCTCGAGGGCGGACCCGGTTCCGATGTGTTCGACGGCGGCGGGGGAAACGACACGTTCTTCGGCCACACTGAAGAAAACATCGGTCCTTCGGAGGATGTCGACGTGGCGTACTATGGCGGAATGCTGGCCGATTACGATTTTTCGATTGGTTCGCCGACCGCCGTCGGCGCGTCGACCGTTACGAGCATTGTCGTGAGGGACATCGATCCCGGTGACGGCGACGATGGCGAGGATGTGTTGTTGGGGATCGAGGAAATCGAATTCTCAGATAATACGAAGTACAGGCTTTTGCCGGGCACGACGGGCGACGACACGACGCTCACTGGCGGCGATATGGGAGAACTCATTATCGGGTCGTCGGGAGACGACATGATCGACGGTGGAGGTGGAAGCGACATCGCCGTATTCAGGGGGCCATTGTCCGGATATGATATCTCCCCCACTTCTTCTAACATCACGGTGACGGATACCGAAACCGGGGGAACCGCCTTCGACGATGGCACGGACACAATATCCAATGTCGAGTTTCTTGGATTCCACGGCGTATTCCTGTTTGTGACCAGGGAAACCGCATCATCCAGGGGCACACGGGAGGATTCGGAGCTGTTGATCGGTTCAGACGGGATTGACGGGTCGTCAGGAAGCCGCTTGAATGGCGATTCCGGAGATGATTTGATATTCGGTCTCGCCATGGACGATCACATTCAAGGAGAAGATGGCGACGACATGATTTTCGGAGGCGCGGGCAGCGACACCGCGTACTATTCGGCGGGGCGGACCAATTATCTGGTTTGGCGGGATACATCCGGGTCCGAAACGATCACCCATGTGCTGGACAAGGACACCACCGCCGATGGTGGCGACGAGGGCCTCGACTCGCTGACCGGCGTTGAAAACATCAAATTCGGAGGCGAGTCGGTCGCCGCCATTTCATCCATCACGGCCGATACGCCGCCACCGGCCGAGACGACGGTGGTGGACAACGCCGAAACGGAGCGCGCTTTCACGGCGGATGAAACGGTGGAAAGCGCGCGGTACTTCACAATCGCGCCCGGCACGACCACGGTGTTCAGCATCGACAGCGCGGCGACTACGGCGGGCTTTTCAATTGCCTCGGGCACGGGCGCGCTTACCGCTCCGAGCACGTTGACGTCGTCGACCAGGGTCTTGGTCACAGTATCCGTCGACACCAGGGGAGACTTCGACGACGTCACGCACGAAGTCACGTTCATGGTTCCCGTAACGTCACGGAGCATTTCCCAGTTCGCGACCAATGACGAGGGCGGTGACTTCCTGCCGGGTGATCAATCCTTCCCGCCGGCGGAATTCGATGAATTCGTCCGCCTCCACGGACCCGACGACTTCGCGGCGGTGACGCCGATGACGGCGGACGGTGATTACTTCGGAATCTGATCCCCGTTGTGATAATTGTGACTTGCCCGAGCCGGATGATTCCAACGCCCGGTCCGTTGATTATAAATTGATTGACGTACATCCGTGACATTTCCGCATCGTATGACGGGGGTTCGGAACGCCTTGGGGATGGCGTGATGGGCACAAGGGTAGTTTCGATTCATTTCGGGAAGTCGAGGCTGAAGATCGGGGCTCCCGTTCCGGGGTTCCGTCATGACCCGCGCCGCGACAATCATCCGCGCCTTCGGCGCGACCGTTGCCCTTGACCCATGCCGCGAATTCCATTCGTCATTGGATGTGGATTTCCATTGTGGATTGCCGGCGGCCAACGGTCCAGCTTTTTTGATATGGTCGCCCCCTCCGACTCGAGGGAGACCGCCTTCCGGGACCTCGAGGAACCAGTTTGGGCAGTCGTGGGTTGCTCTCAAACGGTTCACGCCTGTTGAACGCGGTGGCCGTCCTCCGCGGGTGGTCGATCTTCGAATTTGACCAACCGTAATGGTGGCCTAGACGTTTCTCGGAGACTTTGCCGATCGAGATTGGTGCGGGGAGCGGAACGGAGCGGCTGATCACCGGCCGCTCCGAGGAAAATTCAGGAAGGATCACAGTTCATTCTGGGCAGCCGCGCGTCCTCAAGGCAATCTTCCTTGTGATCGTAGCCCTTGTTGTGGGTGAGCAGGATATTGCCGTCCGCATCCCTGCACCGCCAACAAAACTGTCCGGTTTTGTCCTTGAAGATTTGCCAGATCCGACCGTGTTTGTCCCTGCATGATTCGATCACGCCTACCTCCGCCTTGCTGAGAATTTCGCGGAACGGCCAAAAAGTTTGGGACGGGTCGCAGGTCATCCTGGGCAGTTTGGCGTTCTCAACGCAGTCATCCTTGGTTTTGAAGCCCCTGTGGGCGGCGAACACG
>JANQKA010000159.1 GCA_028281405.1 Hasllibacter sp.
AGGTTCCGACGAGGATCGAAAACTGCGGCCCGACCGGCGCGGCGGGGTCTACGAACTGCGGCACGAAGGCGATGAAAAAAGCGATGCTTTTGGGATTCAACGCGGTCACGACGAACGCGTGCCAAGCGATGCCCCGCGCCTCCGTCCGCGGCGCGTCGAACGTCACGGATTCGGCACGCGAAAGGAGAAGCCGACATCCCAGCCAGACAAGGTACGCCGCGCCGCCCCACTTGAAAGCGGTGAACAAAGCGGCGTAGGCGAGGATGAGCGCGCCGAGCCCCAGCAGGGACGCGCTCATCGCCACGAAATCCCCCGCGGCCACGCCGGCGGCGGAAGCGAGGGCGACGCGCCGTCCACGCGCCAGCGCGTAGCTCATGACGAGAATCACTGTCGGGCCCGGAATAAGCAGAAGAACGATGGAGGCGCCGGCGAAGGCGGCCCAGGTCTCGGCCGCCATCAGAAAAACGCCTGAATGCCCGTCTGCGCCCGGCCGAGGATCAGCGCGTGCACATCGTGCGTTCCCTCGTAGGTGTTCACGGTCTCCAAGTTCATCATGTGCCGGATCACCTGGAATTCCTCGGAGATGCCGTTGCCGCCGTGCATGTCGCGGGCCATCCGCGCCACGTCCAGCGCCTTTCCGCAGTTGTTGCGCTTAATCAGCGAAATCATTTCGGGCGCGGCGCGGCCCTCCTCCATCATGCGCCCCACGCGCAGCGCGGCCTGAAGCCCGAGCGAAATCTCGGTCTGCATGTCGGCGAGCTTCTTCTGGAACAGCTGCGTTCCGGCCAGCGGACGGTTGAATTGACTGCGGTCCAGCCCGTACCCGAGCGCCGCCCGCCAGCAGAATTCCGCCGCGCCCATCGCACCCCAGGCTATGCCGTAGCGCGCGCGGTTGAGGCATCCGAACGGCCCCTTGAGGCCCTCCACCTTGGGCAACAGCGCGTCCTCTCCGACCTCCACGCCGTCCATCACGATCCCGCCTGTCACCGAGGCGCGGAGCGACATCTTTCCGGCGATCTTCGGGGCGGTCAGTCCCGCCATGCCCTTCTCCAGAACGAAGCCGCGGATCTTGCCGCCGTGGGCCTCGGACTTGGCCCAGACGATGAACACGTCGGCGATCGGCGAGTTGGATATCCACGTCTTCGAGCCGGAAACCACATAGCCGCCGTCGGTCTTCCGGGCGGTGGTTTTCATCCCCGCCGGGTCCGATCCCGCGTCCGGCTCGGTGAGGCCGAAGCACCCGACGAGTTCGCCCGAGGCGAGGCCGGGAAGGTATTTGCGGCGCTGCTCCTCCGTTCCGTAGGCGTTGATCGGGTACATCACGAGCGACGACTGCACGCTCATCATCGACCGGTATCCCGAATCGATCCGCTCCACCTCCCGCGCCACCAGTCCGTAGGTCACATAGCCCGCGCCGAGGCCGCCGAATTCCTCGGGGATGGTCACACCGAGCAGCCCCGCCTCCCCCATGGCGGGGAACAGCGACGGGTCGACGGCCTCCTCTCGGTAGGCGTCGACGATCTTGGGCTGTAGCCGGGTCCGGGCGAAGTCTCGCGCGGAATCGCGCAGCATCCGCTCATCCTCGGTCAGTTGATCCTCGAGGCGGAAGGGATCCTCCCAATCGAAGGCCCCGAGGCCCGGAGCCTCCTTCGCGGTTATGTCCGTCTCTGCATTCATGTCGCTCCCTCGCGAGGTTCCCGGCCGCGGCGGCCGGACGGGCGGGCCGGTTCGCGGTCCATCGTCCCCGGCGGACGCCGCCCGCGTTTCCTCCCGGACGCGGGCCAACGTACACCCGCGGGCGTGCGCGGCGCAACTTTCCCGTCCGTCCGCGGAGGCGCTCGGGCCGGGCCGAAGCGGATCGCCCGGCCGGGAACCGCTTCGCCGGCGGCGCGGCGGCTGTCGACCCCGCGGGAGGATGGTCATTTCGGCCGATCGGGAGGAATGCAGCGCCGGCGACTTGGACGTGAACGCGACAATGGATGACGATGGTGTCGGCGTCCTTCGGCGATTCGCGTTGACCTCCGCGCGGGTCGCGCTACTGATTCATCGAAACCGCTGGCGCTCCAGGATGAAACCGATCGCATCCATCGACGAGGTGACCGAAAAGCTCGCAGAAACCGGCTACGTGTCCGGACGCGCGCTTTCCACGGTCGTTTTCCTCGCGCTCAAACTGGGACGCCCGCTGTTTCTCGAAGGCGAGGCCGGCGTGGGCAAGACCGAGGTGGCCAAGGCCCTGTCCGCCATGCTCGGCCGCCGCCTGATCCGCCTGCAGTGCTACGAGGGCCTCGACTCGGCCTCGGCCGTCTACGAGTGGAATTTCGCGGCGCAGATGCTCGCGATCCGGGCCGCCGAGGCCCGGGGCGGCGTCGGCCGGGACGCGCTCGGGAACGAGTTGTTCACCGACGATTTCCTGATCGAGCGCCCCTTGCTGGAGGCGATGCGGCAGCGGGAGGGCGGCGCCCCGGTATTGCTGATCGACGAATTGGACCGCACCGACGAGCCGTTCGAGGCGTTCCTTCTGGAGGCGTTGTCGGATTTTCAGGTGACGATTCCGGAACTGGGGACGATCAGGGCGCCGGAGCCGCCGATCGTTATCCTCACCTCCAACCGCACCCGCGAGGTGCACGACGCGCTGAAGCGCCGCTGCCTCTACCATTGGGTCGACTACCCCGACTTCGGGCGCGAAATGGAGATCCTCCGCGCGCGCGCTCCGGAGGCGACGGAGGAATTGTCGCGCCAGGTCGTCGCCTTCGTCCAGCGTCTCCGCTCCGAGGATCTGTTCAAAAAGCCCGGCGTCGCGGAAACCATCGACTGGGCGAAATGCCTGTTGGCCCTCGACGCCGTCGACCTCGGCCCGGAGGTGATCGCCGACACCATCGGAGCGCTGCTGAAATATCAGGACGACATCCGGAAGCTCGAGGGATCCGAGTCCCGCCGGATCCTCGATGAGGTGAAGGCGGAGCTCGCGTCGGGCTGATGGAAGGCCTGGCCCCGCCCGACATTCCCGACGACGGCAAACTCGTCGACAACATCGCGCATTTCGCCCGCGCGCTCCGGGCCGCGGGCATGCCGGTGGGTCCGGGCCGCGTGATCGAGGCCGTCCGCGCGGTCGAGGCGGCGGGTTTTTCGGAAAGGCGCGACTTCTTCTGGACGCTTCACGCCTGCTTCGTCTCGCGAAGGGAACACGGGGAGGTGTTCTCCCAGATATTCCGCCTTTTTTGGCGCGATCCCCGCCATCTCGAGCACATGATGTCCCTCCTGCTGCCGAGCGTCCGGGGAGCGGGGGAGGAACGGAAGGCGAAGCCCGGGGAGAAGCGCGCGGCGGAGGCGCTTCTCGACGGAGTGAACCGCCCCGCGCCCAATCCGCGGGAGGACGGGAGCGACGCGATTCTCAATATCGACGCCCGGGCGACCGCGTCCTCCGAGGAAAAGCTGAGAACGCTCGACTTCGAGCAGATGTCCAACGCCGAGATGGCCGCCGCCCGCGCGATGCTGTCGAGGCTCCGTCTTCCGGTGAAGCCGATCGTCTCCCGGCGGACGCGCCCGACCGGCTCCGGTCGGCTGCCGGACTGGCGGCGCACCTTCAGGGACGCGGCGCGCCGGGGCGGCGAGTTTCGCGCGCCCGCGCT
>JANQKA010000182.1 GCA_028281405.1 Hasllibacter sp.
TCAGGTCTTCGCTTCGGTCGAGAAACCCAATTCCTGACCGACCATCACCATGTCGGCCATCAATTTCGCCGCTCCGTCCAATCCGCCGGATCCGGTCTCCCGCGCCCGGTTCAGCGCCGCCTTCGCGTCGCCGAGCCAGGAGCCGAAGGCGTCCTGATCCATCTCGGCCCGGGGCATCGCCCGCTCGGCGAGGATCTGCGCGCCGCCGGAGCCGACCTCCGCGAAGCCGCCGGACACGACGAACTCCTCCGTGGTCGAACCCGTCTCGACCTTGACCACGCCGGGGCGCAGCATGGTGATGACCGGCGCGTGCCCCTCCATCGCGGTCATGTCGCCCTCGTCGCCGGGTATGGAGACCGCGTGGGCCTTCCCCGACATCAGGCGCCGTTCGGGCGTGACAATGTCAACTTGCATTCCTCGATCTCCCTAGGCGGCTTCCGCGGCCATCCTCTCGGCCTTGGCCTTCGCTTCGTCGATATCGCCGACCATGTAGAACGCGCCTTCCGGCAGGTGGTCGTAATCGCCCGCGACGACGGCCTTGAAGGAGGAAATGGTCTTTTCGAGCGGCACCTGCGCGCCGTCGAATCCGGTGAACACCTTCGCGACGTCGAACGGCTGGGACAGGAAGCGTTGGATTTTGCGGGCCCGCGCGACGGTCAGTTTGTCCTCCTCGGACAACTCGTCCATGCCCAGAATCGCGATGATGTCTTGCAGGGACTTGTAGCGCTGGAGAATCCCCTGCACGTCGCGGGCAACCTGATAATGCTCCTCTCCCACGATTCCCGGATCCAGGATCCGCGAGGTGGAGTCGAGCGGGTCCACCGCCGGGTAAATGCCGAGTTCCGCGATGGAGCGCGACAGCACCGTGGTGGCGTCCAAGTGGGCGAAGGTCGTGGCGGGCGCGGGGTCCGTGAGGTCGTCGGCGGGCACGTAGACCGCCTGGATCGAAGTGATCGACCCCGACTTGGTGGACGTGATCCGCTCCTGCATGGTTCCCATGTCGGTCGCCAGCGTCGGTTGGTATCCCACCGCCGAAGGAATCCGGCCGAGAAGCGCGGACACCTCCGAACCGGCTTGGGTGAAACGGAAAATGTTGTCGACGAAGAACAACACGTCGGTGCCCGACTGGTCGCGGAACTGCTCGGCCAGGGTCAGGCCGGTCAAAGCGACGCGGGCGCGAGCTCCCGGAGGCTCGTTCATCTGTCCGTAAACCAAGGCCACCTGCGACTCGGGCAGATTGTCCGGCTTTATGACGCTGGAATCGATCATCTCGTGGTAGAGATCGTTGCCTTCGCGGGTCCGCTCGCCGACGCCGGCGAACACCGAGAATCCCGAGTGCACCTTGGCGATGTTGTTGATGAGCTCCATGATGAGCACGGTCTTGCCCACGCCGGCCCCGCCGAAGAGCCCGATTTTCCCGCCCTTGGAGTAGGGAGCGAGCAGGTCGACCACCTTGATTCCCGTGACGAGGATCTCGCTCTCGGTCGACTGTTCCGCGAAGTCCGGGGACGGTTGGTGGATCGCCCGGGTTTCATCGGCCACGACCGGACCGCCCTCGTCCACGGGTTCGCCCACCACGTTCAGGATGCGACCGAGCGTGGCGTTGCCCACCGGCACCATGATCGGTCCTCCGGTGTCGGTCACTTCGGCTCCGCGCACGAGGCCTTCGGTCGCGTCCATCGCGATGGTGCGGACGGTGTTCTCGCCCAAATGCTGGGCCACCTCCAGAACAAGCCGGTTGCCGCTGTTCACGGTCTCCAGCGCGTTCAGAATTTCGGGCAGGTGATTGTCGAACTGAACATCGACGACGGCGCCGATGACCTGCGTGACCTTGCCTTGTGCGTTTGCCATTTCGTTCTCCGTTTTCTCTCGGGCCGGGTCTCGATCCATCGACCCGGGCCGCGGTTCTATCTCTCAAGTCCGGCAACCGGCGCCGACGCGGAACCCCGGCGTTCGGAACCGCCAACTCTTGCCCGCGCGGCCCACGTCCGCGCCGGGGACACGAGCCCGGCCGGTTGTCGCGCGCTCATTCCTCCGCCTTCCGGTTTCCGCGGGTCACAACGCCTCCGCCCCGGAAATGATCTCGATGAGCTCGTTGGTGATTACCGCCTGGCGGGTGCGGTTGTACTCGATGGTCAGTCTGTCGATCATGTCGCCCGCGTTCCGCGTCGCGTTGTCCATCGCCGTCATCCGCGCGCCCTCCTCGGAGGCCGCGTTTTCCAGCAGGGCCGAGAACACGCGCGTGGCAACGCCCCTGGGAAGAAGGTCCGCCAGAATCACCGATTCGTCGGGCTCGTAGTCGTACGCCGTGGACGCGCCCGTCGCGTCGCCGGACTCGTCGCCTTCGTAGCTCGCGGGAATGATCCGCTGCTCCGTGGGAACCTGCGAAATCACGCTCTCGAAGCGGTTGAAGTAGATCGACGCCGCGTCGAACTCGCCCGCGTCGAAGCGGTCGAGAATGTCCCGGGCGACGCCCACCGCGTCCTCGTAACCGACCCGCTTGACGTCGGAGAGATCCACATGGCCGATCAAAAGATCGCTGTGATCGCGGCGCAGCTGTTCGCGGCCCTTCTTTCCGACGGTCAATATTTTGACCGTTTTGCCTTCGCCCAAGAGCTCCTCCACGCGCTGCTTCGCGAGCTTGACGATGGATGAATTGAAACCGCCGCAGAGCCCCCGCTCCGCCGTCATCACGACGATGAGGCGGGTCTGATCCGACCCGGTGCCGGACAAAAGCTTCGGAGCCCCGTCGCCGGAGCCGGCGGATCCCGCCATGCGGCCCATGACCGCGTTGAACCGCTCGGCGTACGGGCGCGCCGCCTCGGCCGCCTCCTGCGCCCGCCGCAGCTTCGCGGCGGCCACCATCTGCATAGCCTTGGTGATCTTCCGGGTCGATTTGACCGAAGCGATCCGGTTCTTCAGATCCTTGAGGTTTGCCATGAGACCGTCCCCCGGAACCGATCAGACCTGGAAGCCCGAGGCGAATTCGTCGAGCGCCGACTTCAGGCGTTCGCGCGACTCGCCCGCGATCTTCGGATCCTCCCTGGTGAGCCAGTCCAGGACATCGGACTTGCTCGTCCTCAGGAAGTTCAGGAGCTGGTCCTCGAAGCGGCCAACGGCCGAAAGCGGTAGCTTGTCCAGATAGCCGTTGGTGCCCGCGAAGATGACCGCGACGATTTCGGCGTTGGTCAACGGGGAATACTGCGGCTGCTTCATGACCTCGGTCAGGCGCGCGCCGCGGTTCAGGAGCTGCTGCGTCGCCGCGTCGAGATCGGAGCCGAACTGGGCGAAGGCCGCCATCTCGCGGTATTGCGCCAGTTCCAGCTTCACCGGTCCGGCGACCGACTTCATCGCGTTGGATTGCGCCGAAGACCCCACCCGGGACACCGAAAGGCCTGTGTTCACCGCCGGGCGGATGCCTTGGAAAAACAGCTCCGTCTCGAGGAAGATCTGACCGTCGGTGATCGAAATGACGTTCGTGGGAATGAAGGCCGACACGTCGCCGCCCTGGGTCTCGATGATCGGCAGCGCGGTAAGGGAACCTCCCTTGTTCTCCTCGTTCAGCTTCGCCGCGCGCTCCAAGAGGCGCGAGTGAAGGTAGAACACGTCTCCCGGGTATGCCTCGCGACCGGGTGGCCGGCGGAGAAGAAGGGACATCTGGCGGTAGGCCACGGCCTGCTTGGAAAGATCGTCGTAAATGATCAGCGCGTGGCGGCCGTTGTCGCGGTAGTATTCGGCCATCGCCGTAGCCGCGTAGGGCGCCAGGAACTGCATCGGCGCGGGGTCCGAGGCGGTCGCCGCGACCACGGTGGTGTAGCTTGTCGCGCCCGCTTCCTCGAGGCGCTTCACGAACTGGGCCACGGTGGACCGCTTCTGGCCGATGGCGACATAGAAGCAATAGAGCTTCTCGTCCTCGCTCTTGGCCGCGTCGTTGTAGGTTTTCTGGTTGAGGATCGTGTCGAGCGCCACGGCGGTCTTTCCGGTTTGGCGGTCGCCGATGATCAACTCCCTCTGGCCGCGCCCGATGGGAATCATCGCGTCAATGGCCTTGATGCCGGTCGCCATCGCCTCGTGCACGGATTTGCGCGGAATGATGCCCGGCGCCTTCACGTCGGCCACGCGCGTCTCCGCGGCCTCGATCTCGCCCTTGCCGTCCAGCGGATTGCCCAGGCCGTCGACCACCCTGCCGAGCAGGCCGTCGCCGGCGGGAACCGAAACGATGGAGTTCGTGCGCTTGACGGTGTCGCCTTCCTTGATGTCCCGGTCGGACCCGAAAATCACGACGCCGACGTTGTCGCTTTCCAGGTTGAGGGCCATTCCCATGATGCCGCCGGGGAACTCGACCATCTCGCCGGCTTGGACGTTGTCGAGACCGAAGACTCGGGCGATGCCGTCACCAACGGACAGAACTCGACCGACCTCGGCCACCTCGGCTTCCTGACCGAAGTTCTTGATCTGCTCCTTGAGGATCTTGGAGATTTCGGCGGCTTGGATTCCCATTTATCCGACCTCTTTCATGATGTTCTTCATGGCGTCGAGCTTGGCGCGGACCGTGGTGTCGATCATCTTGGATCCGACCTGCACGACGAGACCCCCGATGAGGCTTTCATCGACGGTCATGTTGATTCGGACATCGCGTCCGGCGAATTTGCCGAGGGCCCGCACGAGGCGCGCGGACTGAGCCTCCGACAGCGGCGCGGCGGCGCGGACCTCGGCGGTGACTTCACCCTTCTCCTCGGCGATCGCCTCGCGAAGGACGCGGACGAGGGAGTGCAGCACGAAGAGGCGCCGCTTCCGGGCCATCAGCCGCAGCAGGTTCTGGAAGGTCTCGCTCAGGCCCATCGCCGACGCCACGGCGGCGATCGCGCCCTCCTGCTCGTCGCGGCTGAGTATCGGGGAAGCGATCAGATCGCGCAGGTCGGCGCTCGCGGTCAAGCCGGCGTCAATCGCGTCGACGTCGCTTTCCAGCCCGGAGATCCGCCCATCCTCCTTGGCCAACTCGAACACCGCCGCCGCGTAGCGCCCGGCGATGCCGCTCGATATCGAGGTCGATTCGGACACGGTCACCCTTTCCTCGCACACCCCTTCCGGGGAACCGGACGGGCCTTCGTTCGGACCCCGTCTCCGCGGCCCCTCTGAAATCGCGGCGTGTCTAGCGGCGGCTCCGCCCGTCCGCAACCACATTGGCGGCGCCCCGGAAGTCAACAGCGGTTGACGTTTCGCCGCGCCGCGGCGGGTTCCGCCGATTCGTTTCGGAGGCGGCCGAGCCCCGGCGGCGAATCACCCCCGGCCGGGCTGGACCCGGTTTCGCCGCGGCGTCGAACACCTTGATCGGCGCCAGAATGCGGTCCCGCACGGCCGACCCGGAGGATTTCGGCGTCCGTATCGTGGTTTCGACCATCAGCACCCCGCCCGCCCGGCCGCCCGGCAGGTAGCAGCCGAGGCGTTCCCACAGGCCGAAGGTGCGCAGCCAGAATCGCCGTTCGGACGGCGGCGCGTGCAGGGCGCCCTCGTGCCGGACGGCCTCCAAGCCGTGCGCTTCGAGGAACGCCTCGAACTGACCGAGGCTGTAGGGACGCCCGTGGCCGAACGGCGTCCTGTCGCGCCGCGCCCAGAGGCCCGTGCGGTTCGGCACGATGAACAGCGCGCTTCCTTCCGGCGCCAGCACGCGCCGGCATTCGCCCAGAAGTCGTCCGGGGCTCTCGGAGGTTTCGAGGCCGTGCAGCACGAGCAGCCTGTCGACGCTGTCGTCCGCCATCGGCCAACGGGTCTCGC
>JANQKA010000218.1 GCA_028281405.1 Hasllibacter sp.
CGCCACGCTGGATATTTCGGCGAGTGATTCCCGGATCGCGCTCATTTGGCTTTCCGTGAACCCTTCGCCAACGGTGGTTGTCCTGATGTTTATTCCGTCGGTGGTGAAGGGAATCGCGTCCCCCGGGGCGGAAAACCAGTATGTCAGGCGCGCGGTTGTTCCATCGGGTGTTTCCGGCTTGGTCGCGGTCAGCGTGAGGACGCCGTTCTCGGGGTTGTCCGGATTGCCGTGGTCGAAGTCGTCGCCGTAGCGTTCCCTGCGGGAAACCGGTGGCAGGTAACGCACTTCGGGCTCCGGCAGTTCACATCCCGAAACCGCGGGAAGAGCCGCCGCCGGTAGGAACCGCCTTGAGCGAAGGAACAAGACCGCGTTCCCCGCGCGTGAGAACAAGTGGAACGGTGTCGAACGCGCCGCCTCCGTGATCGTGGTGTTGTTCGGCGTCATGATCGTCCCTCGAGGGTGTCGATGGCCGGGTATGGGATTCTCATGGGAGGCGCAACTCGCCGCGCGGATCCCGTGGCCGTGGTGGGAGGAGCCCTTTGGGTCGAGAATCAATGCCGCCTGGTGCGCGGTTCGGCGTTGTCCGGGTTGGATTTCATCGAATTACCGCGTGGATGCGACCGATTCCGCTCCAAGCCGCGCGGAGCCATCAAGCTCGGGAGACCTTGATGTTGGATGGACGCACCGCGGTCAGTGGGATGATTCGCGGGACGAATCGGGGGCAAGGGCCGTCGCTTGGCTTCGCCCCGGCGGCGACGCCGCGCCCATGTGAGGCCGGTGGGCTCTTGCGGCGCGGGTTCAAATCCGCCGGCGTGGCGCGGCCGTGGACGGGTGGGGAAGCACCCGATGCTCCATGATCCGGGCTTGATTGAAGCCATCAATTCCATTGTGGCCGGAGACACGACGACCACTAAGGCCGCGAACCTCAAACCTGTTCCCCAACTGCAACCAAGCGGTCCCAATGATTCGCCCGACGGCTCCAAAGACCCCGACGCCATCTGGAAACAACCGACATCGTCGCTTTGGCGGCGGAGGGAACCCCGCCGCCCGTTTGAGGAGCGCTGCGCGCTATTCCTTGGACTTTGGAGGTTTCAACGGGGTCGGCGGGGGAGGGCGCTTCACGCCTTCCCGCGGCACCCCGATGTTGAAGCCGCCTTTCTCGATGCTGCCCCCGTTGAAGATGGGCCTCTTAATAGACATTGCTGTTTCCTCCAGTTTGGTGTGGGAACTCGACCCAAATATCGTCTTTGGGGCGAGACAGGTAAAGTGCTTGTGACCGGGATATTTCCCATCCTTCGTCATCATACACGATCGCGTCCGAAAGCAACACCTCGCGGACTCCATCGGACTCGGAGTATGCGTGAACCCAACCCGCGAAGGTCACGCCCCTTTCCTTGTCCCTGATTTGGACGAACTCGACATCGGATTCATCCGAATTCAGCGCGTATCTCCATACCTCCCTGGCTCCGTGGCGGCGAGTTGCGCCGATCGCTTGCAGGAATTTCATCACCAAGCGAATCTGGACGATCCACAACCAGCAAACGGAAAGAATCAAGGAGACGGGGATCGACCACGCGATTTCGTCCTTAATCTCGAAAAAATTTATTCCATCCAGGTTGCTTGCAAGGTCGGGGTACCCGAATTCCACGCCAAAAATCTCATATAGCAAGAACAGAACGACATACGTCGACATCCCGAACATGAAAGCCCGCACGAGGAACGTGGTCGGGCGGGGGTTCACTTCGGCGCCAAACCGGGCATCGACGTTCGCCCAGATTATCCCGGGCAAAAACACCAGAGCGAGCTGCGCAAGGGCAAAATCCATCTTCGTTACTCCGTTTCCGCGCCATCCAGACGCTTCCGCGACCCGTCCGGCGGACCCCAGTGGACCACCATCACCACGGGGTGCGGTTGCCGGATAGTGGCATGGGCTGGCGTGAGCGTCAACCCTCAATCGCCTCTCGATTGTTTATTGGGTGGACCATGAATGCCCCCGATGCCCAAGCACCAACGGCAACGGCCCGCCGCAGGAGGCGAACCCGGATTCGCCGCGTCGCGCGAGACTTCGACACCCCGCCCACCCGCCGCAGGACCGGGATTAACGAATCAGCGTAGACCCGCCGCTTCGGGTACCAGAACGCCCCGACACGGCGCTGCCCTTGCGCCGCTTGCATTCTGCTCCGGGCGTCCGCTTCGGATCCATCGGAAACGGCTCCTCCCGTTGGAATCCTGTCGTCAAATCCGGCATCGCGCGTCTCCACCCCAAATGGGGTGGAATCGCCATGTGCAGGACCGTCATAACGCCGCGATGCCGCGCAACACCTGTCAAGCTGCTCATCCACCGAAGGAGCGGCCCCGGTATGCCCCCATGAAACGGACGTCCGAACCGGTCAAGACGGTCGGGACCATCCGCTCTACCGCGAACGCACGTCGGCTTCCGGGATCGATGCCGACGTTGGACAAACTCGCTCGGCACGTCCCCGACACCCAACATCGCCGGAACCGGGAGACTGTCCCGCGCAACGGGATCACGAAATCCGCGACGCCCCCCCCGAGCATGCGCCGCCGTATCCATACTCCGCGCGCGGACAGAGGCGGGCCGACCGGAGACGGCAAGATCGCGCACGGTGTCACCATCCCCGCGCAAGGACCGGGGTGAGGCATACCCAACACGGCGCGGGCCGATTCGATTCACCATTCCCGTCCGCAGACGGGGACGAGAAGGACTCGGAGGCAGACTTCAACGCCATCATCCCCGCGCGGGAACGGGGCGAGACCCGGATTCGGTCGCACCCCGCTTTCAACTTCGACGCGGATCGTCCAAGACCTTCGCCGACGGCCACAGACCCTGCGGAAGCGGCAGCGACGGCTTTGGCGGCGATCTTCCCCCGGTGTCCCTATCCCCTTGGACACGCGGCATTCGGGTGGTGTCGATTTCTCCTGCGACCGCCTGTGACCGCCACATGGCACGAGGCATGTCCCCGATCGGCCCTGGCGCGGCGCGGTTGGCGGGAAACCTGTCGAAGGACGCCCGCACCGGACACGCCGCGAGCCAGCCGGCGGGGACGCCGGATCCTCCGTCCAATTCACCGTTTCCCGGCGAGGGAGGTCCAGTCGACCATTTCTCCGGGCGCTTCCCGCCCCGATGACGAAATTCAAAGTAATCGGCGGGAGCCAGTCGAGGGAGTTTGACACCGGAGCGGATGGCCGATGAGGCTCGAAGTCGAACGGCGAATCATCGCGGTCGCGGTCATGACCGTGTAATCGCCATCGAAACGCCTCGATTCCCCGGGTGCCGTTCGGCGTTTGAGCTATTGCAGCTAGCGGTTTTCGTCATCGCGAAAGATCCCGCGGGGTGATGGACGCCCTATCCCGGATCCAGCGGGATCGACGCCCCCTCGGCGGCCAAGGGTTTGCACGTTCCTGGAAGGCGTGACGGAACGGACATCGAATGTGTCGCCGCTCCGCACGGCGCACGTCCCGGAATTCCACCAAGATGACGATGAACGGCGTTATGCCGCGCTCCGCAGAGCGCGGGAATTCCAGAACGAATCGTTCGGCTGGAAGGGAAACGGCGGCGAGGCGCGATGGAATCATACAATTTCCTCTGGGATCCGGCGTTGGTGCATTATTCTTTTCATACCAATTGAATCGCCTGCGGGGCCGAGGCTTGGCGCGAGCCATGTCGTTGTGGCCCCTCCCTGTTGGCCATGACCTGCGATGCGCGGCGGCGATGCCACCTTGGCGGTCGCGAGAGCCGAAAAATTGTCGATGGAGGG
>JANQKA010000222.1 GCA_028281405.1 Hasllibacter sp.
GGTCGGAACCTACGCCTACGCGCCGGGTGATTTCGTGGAGACGACGCGCATGATGTTCAATGGGATTTTCGGTGATCTCGATTGGACGGAAATCCGGAGCCTGTCCGACGGGGCCGGCGCGTTCCAAGATATCCGGGCGGGGCGGACGGCGGCCCCGAAGATCATCCTGAAGCCTTGGGAGTCGTAGGGGCTTCCGCGGTTGAGCTGGGATCCCTCGGAGACCCATTGGCGCCGCATGCTGGACGGAGCGGCGCGCGACGACAGGCCAGAATATCCCGGAGAATATTTCCCAGGGCCCCACACATTTCTGGTCAATGGGCTTGGAGCGATTTCCCCGCTTTGTCCCTTTTCCCGATCCATCTCGGGCCGGTGCCGCGGGAGGGAGCGCCTCGGCCGGCTCCGACCCGCGAGGTCGGCCCCGCCAAGTGGCTCCCGCCGCCATCTCAGTTGTCCCATCCCCGGTCGTCCTCGGCTTCCTGCTTGTACCACCACCTTCGGTCTCGGCCCGGTTCCCGCTTCGTGGAGGCATCCGCGGACTTCCGATTCGAGACGGTGCCCGAGTTCTTCGACTTTGATTCGGATTTCGCCTTCCCCGGCTTCCTCGATCGCCGTCCGCGCCGTGGAAGAGAATAGCTCAATCCGTGTCCGACTTGGTGTCCTCCCCATGCCGCCCTTGGATGGATCGCGAAGTTCTCCCGTAGTGATGGACGGGAACGGGTGCCGCGGAGGATCGTTTCGGCGCGGGACGTCTGCTTGTTCACTTGGCGTAAGCGGTCGAACCGGGTGGCCGTGGATCCGGCGGTCAACGCGGCCCCGAATACGCGGCGAAGGGACTTGGATCGGGAATCCGGGTGGGTGGTGATTTCGCGGGAGGCTCCATCCCGCCACCTTGCGGGCGGGCGGGACCGATGTGTCGTTGTTCAGGCGCACGCCCGCAACTGGCCGTTCGTTCTGTTTGGTATGGCAGGCGGTACTGGGCGACGAATACCACATTATCCGGTTCTTGATGGGGCGGGAGATCGCGGTCATTTGCCGTTGTCATGATAATTTTTCACGGTTCCGAATCGTGAAATGTGTCCGCTTTTCCGTGCTATTTGGTGGAGAAGCATCGGAGGAGCGCGATCCACTGGAGACCGCAGCCACCGGGACCAAGAGGACGTGTTGGGCCGACGGGAAAGGCGGTCCCGGGCTTGAAGCCAAGATTTCCTTCCGGGCGGCGCGTGCCTCCCGGTCGAAGAGCGGCGGGGGAAGTTCCCCCGCCGTATTGTTCCGTCTACTCTTGTCCGGAAATAACCACATCCAACCCGCCGAGCCTGTCCCCGGAATTGCCACCCTGATCCCTGCCATCGACGTGAACGCGGGCCTGTCCAAATCCCCTCTCGACACCCCGATTGAAAGTGGCGTATCCTTTTCCGACAAATGGAGTGTCACTGTTCCATTGCACCCAAAGATGGGGAAATTCGACGAAGGTTCGGCCATCCCCGGAGGGGGTGCATTCGGTATAGTCGCAGAGGTATACGCCTTCTCTGTCGAAGATCGCGAAACGGCTTTGCTGGAACCACTCCCCGGCGCTCAGGCTCGTTCCCGGGTCGTAAACCTCCTCGAAAATGTCGGTCGACGCCCCGCGGATTTCCGCCCGGTCGAGATCGGTCCGGCCATCGTTGAAGGTCGCGCCCTCGGGGAAAATCAGCTCGAAGTCCAAGCGCGGATCGTCGTCGAAGTACACGACCATCCTTCCTTCGTTGACCTGGTAGGTCCTCCTGGTGTTAATGGAGCCCCGGGTGGAATCGGAAGAGCTTGGATTTGGAGTCAACGCGGCGCTCACTCCCGGGGGAACTCGGCTGGGATCGGTCAAGTCCGCTTCGGTGCCGTAGAAGGCTCCTGTGACCGTGGCCTGCGCGGTGATGTTTTCGTAGGAGACTATTGTCATTCCGGGAGCATCCGTTCCCCAATCGCCCCAACCTCCAAGATCGGAGTCCTGCCTGCGTACGGCCGAACTGGCGGGACCAATGGCATCACCGTAGCCGTGGGTCCGCTCGAAGTTGAGGTTCGTGTCGCCTCCGCTGCAGGCCGAAATCGTCGCCAGCGCGAGTGAGGCGAAGAGAGTCATGGTGCGGGTCATGATGGCACTCCTCTGTTGGTTGGTCCCGAATATCGCCTTGCCGGGCGTTGTCAACCGCCTCGAGGGGTCTGACGATGCCATTGTGGCGCGGGTGCGCTGCCCGTGGCGGCGCAACTTTGGCGGGCCGGATTCAGCAGAGTGGTGACAATGCCATGGCGCGCTCCTCCCTTGCCGACAGGGACGGTGCGTCGACTGGCTTTGGCGCGGGGGCTGGATCGGGCGTCCGCGGTGCTTGAAGACCGGGTGGGCACTTGGGAGCAAAGGCGGAGCCCCGGCGCGGACCCCGGCCGAACTGGAAATTTGGGCTCGGTGGCGACCGGGAACGGATGTACGACCCTGTTCCCGGATCGCTGCCCGACGACGGCGCATCCGTGTGGTCGCACGGCGGCGCGATCCGTGACGGGGCAACCCGCGCGACCGCTGGGTCCGGCGGATATTCGTGAAAATGGCCACATCCCAAGAATGATGGGATCCCCGGGCGTTGGTGCATAATTCTTTCCATACCAATAGAATCGCCTGCGGGGCCGATGCTTGGCGCGATCCATGTCGTTGTGGCCCCTCCCTGTTGGCCATGACCTGCGATGCGCGGCGGCGATGCCACCTTGGCGGTCGCGAGAGCCGAAAAATTGTCGATGGAGGG
>JANQKA010000228.1 GCA_028281405.1 Hasllibacter sp.
CGCGCCGTTTCCATCGAACCGCCGGAGTCGCCCGAACACACCCGCTCCCCCGAACACTGAGGCTCCGCCGCGTCGCCGGCGACTTCACGTATCCACGACGCGCGCCGCCCACGGCGATTCCAGGCGCAGCGGTCGACTCCGAAGAACCGCGGTTCCCCTTGCGCCGGGGCGAACCCGCGATAACCTCCCCCGAAGAGACGGAGGTCGACATGTTCGTGGTCACGGTGACGTTCATCCTGAAACCCGGCGCGGGGGACGCCTTCATGCCCCTGATGCTCGACAACGCCAGCCTCTCCCTTTCCCGCGAACCCGGATGCCTGCGTTTCGACGTTTGCGGGAACCAGGACCGCCCCGAGGAGATTTTCCTCTACGAGGTGTATGAGGACGAGGACGCCTTCGACCGTCACAAGTCAACGGAACATTTCTTGAAATTCGCAGCTGAAGCGGAACCGATGATCAAGGACAAGACGGTCAAAACCTACGCGCTCGTCCCCTCCGGAGACCCCCGGTGACCCGTCCCGCGGCCGCCGTCATCCGACGCGGAGACATGCCCCGGATCAGCCGCGCCGGAGGCGCCGAAACCACACGGATGGTCACGCCGGAGTGCGGCGCGGGAGCGTTCCTGAACGGCTTCACCGAGATTCCGCCCAATGGCGCCATTCCGCTCCACCATCACAACTGCGAAGAAAGCGTCCTGATCGTCGCCGGGAGGGCGGTGGTGGAGTCCGGCGGAAGCGTGTTCGACGCGGACACCGGCGACGTGGTCTGGCAACCGGAAGGCGTGCCCCACCGCTTCATCAACCCGTCCGAAACCGGAACACTGTTGATCTTCTGGACCTACTCCTCCGTGGACGCGACCCGCACGCTCGCGGAGACCAACGAGACCCGGCCCATTTTGGCGGAGAGCGGGTGAGGCGCGCCCGATGCCGACGACGGTTCACCACGGGGATCTGCGCCGCTTCGCGACCGACTGCTGCCGGGGAATGGGCCTCGAAACCAAGGGGGCGGAACTGATCGCGGACTCCTTGGTGCAAGCCGACCTGTGGGGGCACCAATCCCATGGCGTCATGCGCCTGTTCTGGTATGGCGCGCGCCTCCGAACCGGGGCGACCGTCGGGAACGCCAAACCGGAAATCGACGGCGGCCTCGGCTCGCTGGCCACCATGGACGGCAAGAACGGCCCCGGCCAGGTGGTGGCGGCCGCCGCGATGTCGCACGCCGTCTCGCTTTCGAAGGAATACGGAATCGGAGCCGTCGCGGCCCGGAATTCCGGCCACTTCGGAACCGCGATGTACTTCACCAACATGGCGGCGCGGGCGGGGTGCGTCGGATTCATCTCGACCAACGCCAGCCCCGCGATGGCGCCGTGGGGCGGCGCCGGAAAACGCGTCGGCGCGAATCCCTGGTCCTGGGCCGCCCCCGCCGGGCGATATCCGCCGATGATGCTGGACATCTCAAACACCGCAGTAGCGCGGGGAAAGCTGTATTTGGCCGAGAAAAGGGGCGATAGCATCCCGGAACATTGGGCCGTCGACGCGGACGGGGCGCCAACGACCGATCCCGCCTCGGGAATCGGAGGGGCGATCCTTCCGATGGCGGGCCACAAGGGATACGCGATTTCGGTCATCATGGACATGCTGTCCGGAGTCTTGACCGGCGGGCGTTTCGGCGACTCGATAATCGGCCCGTACGCGCCGGAGGGATCCAGCGGAGCCGGTCACCTCGCCCTGGCCATCGACGTGGAGTCCGCGAGGGGCCTCGCAGAATTCGAAGCGGACATGGAAAGCCTGATCGACGGGCTCAAGTCCCCACCCGGCGGACCCGGCCCCGACGGGGTATTCTATCCCGGAGAGCCCGAGGCCCTGTCCGACGCGAAACTCCGCCGCGATGGAATCGAATTGCCGGAGGAAACCGCGGAGGAATTGCGTGAAAAGTCCCGTTCGATCGGAATCGCCGCCCCGTTTTAGCCGACCCGGGCAATCACCGCCGTCCTCCCCCGGTGGCAAGCCGTGGCCCGTTGCTGGACCACGAGGTCGAGAAATCGCCACCATCGGGGTGAGGGTCGTTCCACCCCGCCACCTCGGCGGACACCCGCCTCGTTCCTCCGCACGGCGGGAAACCAAAGTCCGCGTGGAACGGCGCGATTTTCGATCGAGGGTCGCCCGCCAATGGACCCCCACTGTCCGCGGCCCAACGCGTGGCCGCGGACGGCACGGCGGGAATCCGGGGAATCCACTTCTTTTGACCACGAATCGGGCTTGACGGTTCGGACAAGGTCCACGTGCTTCCCACCCGCGCACGGGAGGATGAATGCCCACTCCACCCGTGGAGGACGAGAATTCTCAGCTTGCGGCCACCTCCCCGGCGGTATCATGCGCATCCGCCCCCGGGACAATGGAGGAGGCTTGACATGTCAGGACAAGCGCAAAAGCGGCATCCCGCGAAGCACGAAGTCATCGACGCGGCACCGGTTCCCCTCGGCGGGAAATTCTCGACCCCATCTCCCGCCAAGCACGACACCACTTCGGCGGATTCCGGGGAGCCATTGGATTTCACGGCGGCCAAGCGGTATGTGGAATCGCGCCAACTTCACCCGGACATGTCGGGCGCCCGCCGGAAAATTCTCCACGCGCTGTGGAACTCGAACCCGGGGACAGGCTTGAAATCAGTCCGCTGTTGCTCAAAAAACGTCTCGATGCGCCTGAAAAAGAATGGTTGGTTCCGGCTTTGACCTTCCTCGGCACAATGCCAGGTCCGATTTTGTCCGTGCATTCGTATCTCGATACGGAGCAAGGCGGAGCTTATCTGTCCAGCAGCGAATTGTTCGACCTTCTCGGAAGCGGAAAACTCAACCATCCACTCACCGGGGAACCGGTGTCGGATCCATTCAGCCGCGTTTGCATCTTCTACTCAATCTTGGAAGAGAGCGGGCGATGATTGCCGGCAAACGATAATTTCGACTCCTCGATTCCCATTTCAATGCCCCGGTTCAGAGGATGCCACGTTGGAATTCGGCAATGTCGGAATAGGAAAATCGCGCTCCAATTATGATTTGATTAACCTGGCTTTCCACCGCCATCAGGAGAACCGGAGCGACATCAAGAAATGAACCGAGGGGACGATGAAATTTAATCGCGGATCATTCAAATGTCCGGATACTCAGGAGCAACGCGGCCCGCAACACCCATTTGAACGGTATTCGCAATATCCTGGTGACGCACTTCGGTTTCCCATGTGGAGCGCGGAAACGAAAATCGACAGGGGTATGATTCCCTTCCAAAAGGTTCCCCGCGACTGTCGACAAGGTATGGAACCGCGACTCCCCGCATGGATCACGGGGAAATCATCATCAAGGCAGGAAGGGCAATTCGGCGGGGGGCAAGGGGAGGAAAGGAGACACCGGCAATCCACGGGAAGGTTCGCTCATTGGGGACCGGAATTATTCGGATTTGAATTTTCGAACGGAGCACGCGCGCCCACACTCCGGTTTTTCATTCCATGTCACGCATGTCATCGTCCCGCTTCGGCACGACCCACGGAGTTGACAATCGTGAATCCTCCACCGACGGGCCCGCTTCACACACTTGGTTGGACCATGCGGGACGGCACTTGTTCGGAGCCGGATTCGATTCCACAATAACCAAAGTTCGGAATAATGCGAACAATCAAAGTCCATACGATATCTGAAAAGCCCTTCTCCACGCAATCTCCCTCTTGTTCCCTCTTCACGCGCCCCCCGTCCCAAAGCCCGCGGGGGGAACGGGACGCATCCGGAGTGAGTTCGAATGCCGAAGGAAGCCGCGGAGGAATTGCGCTAAAATGTCACCGCCCGTTCGGAATCACCTCCCCGCCTCCGCCGCCCCGAACACCATTCCGGGAAGCGTGAGCGAAAGCGCGGGCCAGTAGGTGACGGCCATGAGGAACAGAAACAACGGAACATAAAAGGGCAGCACCTCCCGCAGCAGCGCCCTGTATTCCACTTTCGCGACTTCCGTCATCACGAACAGAAGTATGCCGAACGGTGGCGTCAACGTTCCGATGAGTAGGTTGACGACCATCACCAGGCCGAAATGAACCGGATCCACGCCCAGCAATTTCATCGCCGGCACCAGGACCGGAACGGCGACGAGCAATATCGCCGTCGTGTCCATCACGCACCCGAATATCAACAGCGCGACATTGACGATGAGCAGAATTACGATCGGATTGTCGCTGATCGACAACAGCAGCCCGGCGAGTTGATTGGGCACGCCCTCGATCGCGAGTATGGCGCTGAACGGAGTGGCGGCCGCGATGATGAACACCAGGACGCCGCAGGTCGAGACGGTTTCGCGGATCGACTTCCACAACCTTGGCAGCGTCAATTCCCGCGTGGCGAATCCCAATAGAACCGCGTAGGCCGCCGTCAGCGCGCCCAGCTGGGTCGGAGTGGCGAACCCCGTGAGAATGCCTCCGATGAGGAACACGGGCGCCATCAGGGCGGG
The DNA here is from genome assembly GCA_028281405.1 of Hasllibacter sp. GTDB lineage: Bacteria > Pseudomonadota > Alphaproteobacteria > Rhodobacterales > Rhodobacteraceae > JANQKA01. The sequence continues at coordinate 4,485 of JANQKA010000228.1, forward strand.
AAGCGCGCGCCAAAAGGCCGCGGCCATCCCCAGCGCGGTCGCGCGGGGAAGCACGGGGGCCACGATGCGCCCGCTGACCGCCAGTCGATGGACGACGGCCATGAGCGCGAGCGACATCAACACGCCCGGAACCACTCCCGCCAGAAAGAGGTCGGGCACGGACACATCGGCGAGGACGGCGTAGATGATCATGATGCCCGACGGCGGGATGATCGGACCGATGATCGACGACACCGCCGTGATGGCCGCGCTGAATTCCGCGCTGAATCCCCGGCGCTTCATTTCCCGCACCTCGACGGCCCCGAGCCCGGCTGCGTCGGCCTGCGCGACGCCGGACATTCCCGAGAAAATCACGCTTGCGACGATGTTCACATGGCCAAGCGATCCCCGGATATGGCCGACCATGGCGGAGGCGAAATCGAATATCCGCGTGGCGATTCCCGCCGAATTGAAGAGATTGCCCGCGAGGATGAACAGCGGAATCGCGAGCAGAACGTAGCTTTCCAACCCGGAGGCCACCCGTTGCACCACCAGCATGGGCGGGACGGTGTCGACGATCAGGAGATAGGCCAGCGCCGAGGCCGGTAGCGCGAACGCGATCGGCATCTCGAGGAGAACCAGCACCGCCAATATGACAAGAAGGAGCCAGATCATCGCCACCCCTCCATGATCGCGCGGCCGACTTCGCGCGGGACGCGCGAACCGGGATCCGGGGTCGCCGGCTCGAACGAGGTTGGCGTCGCGGGCGAAAGCGGCGTCGCCCGATCGACAAGCGGGAACCAAATCATCGACGGGCCTCCATGATCGCGCCGCCGGCCGCGTGAGGAACGCGCGAACCCTGCTCCGGGATCGCCGGGGCGAACGAGGCGGGCGTCGCGGGCGAAAACCGCGTCTCCCGAAAGACAAGCGGGAGCCAAATCATCGCCGCGCCTCCATGATCGGGCGGCCAACTTCGTGCGGAACGGCGAACCGGGATCCGGTATCGGAGACGTCAACGAGGCGGGTGTCGCGGGCGAAAGCGGCGTCGCCCGATCGACAAGCGGGAACCAAATCATCGACGGACCTCCATGATCGCGCCGCCGGCCGCGTGAGGAACGCGCGAACCCTGCTCCGGGATCGCCGGGGCGAACGAGGCGGGCGTCGCGGGCGAAAACCGCGACTCGCGAAAGACAAGCGGGAACCAAACCATCTCCGCGCCTCCATGATCTGGCGGCCAACTTCGTGCGGAACGGCGAACAGGGATCCGGTATCGGAGACGTCAACGAGGCGGGTGTCGCGGTCGAAGGCGGCGTCGCCCGATTGACAAGCGGGGACCAAATCATCTCCGCGCTTCCATGAACGGGCGGCCAACTTCGTGCGGAACGGCGAACAGGGATCCGTTATCGGAGACGCCAACGAGTCGGGAGTCGCTTTCGAAAGCTGCGTCGCCCGATTGACAAGCGGGAACCGGATCACCGCCGCGCCTCCAGGGGCGGCGGGCTTCGCGCGGACTCCGCGGGCCGGGTTCCGGGTCGGCGGCGCCAACGCCTTGGGCGTTCCGGGCGGAATCGACGCCTCCCGGTCGGCGAGCGGTGGAAGTGTCATGGTCACGATTCCATGGACCGGTCGTCGGCTTCGCGCGGATCGTCCGGCGCGGGCGAGACCGCGCGGCCGACCGCCTCGATGAAATGCAAAGTCGCCGTCAGCAGCATCGACCCGCTCGCGAGCATGAGCGGCAGGGAGAAAAAAGTCGAGCGGGGCAGATCGATCGGCAAGGCGATCGTCGTCGACCTGGACTCGATCTCCATGATCGGTCCAAGTTCGCGCAGCAATGTCCAAAGGGTCCAAACTACTCCAGCGTGGACGGCCGCCCGAACGGCTTCGCGCGCCCTCGGGGGGAGGTGGCCCACGAAGGAAACAACCTTGACGTGCCGCATTTGCTTCAGACCGATCGACGCGCCCAGAAACGTCAGCCAAACCAACGCGTACGCGCCGCCTTCCTGTTCCCAGGCGATCGGGTTCCCGAGACCCGCGTTCAGCGCGACCTGAACGAGGATCATCAGGACGATCCCGATCAGGATCGCGGCCGCCAAAGCCATTTCGACCCGGCCGATCCACCGCGAAACCGTTCTCAAAACGTCAAGCACGCGAGACTCCATTCAAGTAAGACGGGGCCGGACCGAACCGGCCCCGTCCGGGATTCATCCGTCGAGGTCGCGTATCCTTTGCCACAGGCCGGCGCTCCACAAGCCTTCGGCCTCCATTTCCGCGACGCCCGCCCGGGCTTTTTCCGAAAACGGCCCATTGTCGATTTCCGACACCGTGGCGCCTTCGGCGACCATCCTGTCGAGCACGGCCTGGCTGTCCCCCCGTGCGGTGGACGACATCCAGGCGACCGCCTCTTCGGCGGCGGACCTGAGCGCGGCCTTCTGCTCCGCGCTCAGCCCCCTCCATGTGGCCTCGTTGACCGAGATGTGCGCCGATGACATCAAATGGTTGGTCAAGGTGATGTTCGGGGCGGCCAGATGGAACTTCTGGCTGTAGGCCCCCGAGGCGTCGGCCTCCGCCCCGTCGACGGCTCCCGTTTTCAACGCGAGGAAGGCTTCGGCCCAGGCGACCTGGGTCGGAACAGTTCCGATGGTCTCCCAGAGCCTGAGATACGCCTTGATCCCGGGGACGCGCATCTTGATGCCCCGAACGTCGTCGACTCCGGAGACCGGTTCCCTCGTGTACAGGATCCTCGGTTGGTCCACCGCCGCGGACAGGATGCGCACGCCCATCCGGTCGACGACCTGCCGGTTCATGTCGGCGAAGATGTCGCTTTCCAGAAAGGCCTGCATGTGGCCGCGGTCCCTGAAGGTGAAGCCCCAAGACAGGACTTGGAAGTCCTTCACGTTCGAGGTGAACCAGTCCGGGCGCGAATACATCACGTCCACGGATCCGGCCTGGTGCTGTTCCATCACCTGGGTCGCGTTGCCCAGCGACTGGCCGCGGATCAGGTTGACGTCGAAGAGGCCGCCCGCGTTTTCACGCAGGTTCTCGTCGAACTTCACCGCCATGCGGTCGAGCAGCGAATCGACGGCTTCGGATCCGGCGACGACCAGTTTGGTCTGGGCGTGGACCGGCGGGGCCAACAGCGTGAAGACCGCCGTCAGCGCTCCGAGAAGCATGTTTCTCATTTCACATTCCTTTCGTTTCGAGGCTATTGGCGGACGCGTCTATCCGAACGCGCCCTTGGCGAGCAGACCGCCGTCGGCGGTCAGCGACGTCCCCGTTATGAACCCGGCTTGGCCGGAAAGCAGGAACGCGCATGCGTGGGCGGCTTCGGCGGGGTCGCCGAGCCGTCCCGATAGTTGTCTGTTGGCGTAGTCCGCCACGTCTCCGCCGCCGGATTCCGCCAAACTCCGCAGGCCCGGCGTGTCGTAGCCGCCGAGGCACAGATGATTGACCCGAATCCTCCGCGGCGCCAATTCCACCGCCAAGGCGCGGGTCAACCCCAATAGTCCGTGTTTCGACGCGCAATACGACGCCCGTCCGGCGAATCCCGCGACCGAGGCCACCGATCCGACGTTCACGACCGAAGCCCCGTCGTCCAGGATCCTCAGCGCGTGCTTCGTCGTTTGCCACGCCCCGGTCAGATTGACGTCGAGCATGGCCCGCCATTCCTCTCCCGTCTGCTCGAGGATGGGCTTGCCTCCCTGAAGGGCCGCGTTGTTCACCAATCCGGAAAGCCGGACGCCCATCCCGTGCAGCGTTCCGATCAGACCGATCACGGCATCTTCGTCGGCGACGTCCACCGGAAAGTGATCGATCCGGCGCGATCCGAACGGTGGTTCCGGGGCCGTCCGGCTGGCCGCGGCCACCCACCAGCCCTTGGACGCCATGTGCTCGGCGATGGCCCGGCCAATCCCCCTGCCCGCCCCGGTGATCAACACGCTGCTTGTCATATGCGCCGCCTCCCATCAGTACGCCGGCTTTTCGGCGAACCAGCCGGGACTGTCCGGATCGAGGTAGGCCGAAACGATCCTCTCGGAACGGTGGCTCTCGATCTTTTCCAAATCCACCTCCACGCCCAATCCCGGACCGTCGGGAACATCCGCGTGGCCGTCCTCGAACGCGATCCGTTCCGTGAGAATGTCGTCGGCGTGATGCTGGTATATCGTGTCGAGCGCGATCTTGGCGTTCGGCATGGACGCGGCGAGATGCAGATACGCCGCCTGCGTCAATCCAAGCTCTCCGCCGGAGTGCAGACCCACATGGATGCCCGCCGCCTCGCATACGGCCCCCGCCTTCAGGCACTGCCAAAGGCCGCCGGACTCGTGGGGATCGAGAAGAACGACATCGGCGGTCCCCAAGCGGATCGCCGACATCGTCTCCTGAAGCGTGTAGGCGCCCTCGTCCACGCAGATCGGAATCGGGCTCGACGCCCGCAGCTGGGCCGCTCCCGCCAAATCTTCGACGGGGAGCGGCTGTTCGATGTATTGGAGGTCGTGGGGCGCGAGTTTGGCGATCATCCGTTTCGCCGTCGCCGGCGTCCAGGCGCCGTTGGGGTCGACCCGGAGGTTCGCCGAGGGGCCCAGGGTTTCGCGGGCCTTCGCGACGAGGGCCACGTCCCGTTCCGGGTCCAAGCCGACCTTCAGTTTGAAGGATTTGAAGCCTTGGCCCCGGTACCGGAGCAGCTCGTCGGCGACCGTGTCCGGATCGGAAATGTAGACATAGGCGCACATTTCGATCCTCGACCGATAGGCTCCGCCCCACATCTCGTGCAGCGCGAGACCCGCGTGCTTTCCGCGGGCGTCCCACATCGCCATTTCGAGCGCGGAAAGTGCGAACACCAACGCCCGTTTGTGGTGGTAGTAGCCCGCGCCCTCGGCCGCCCGGGTCAGCCGTTCCACTTCCGTGACCTTCAGGCCCGCGCCGAGCGGCGCGACCACCCCCTCGAACACCGCCGGCACGAAATCGAGGAGACAGATCGTCTCGCCGTATCCTTTGACTCCGCCGCGGGTTTCGACCTCGCAGATCAGGCGGGTCGAACCAGAGCGCTTTCCCGACGACCAACTGATCGCCGAGGTCAGCGGCACATGGACGATCCAGTGCCGGATGGACGCTATCTCGAGGTCGCCACGCATTTCAATCCACCGCCGCTCCGCCGTTGATGATGACCACCCCGCCGCGGATGCCGATCTCCCCGCCGCGGATGTCGATCTCCCCGCCGCGGATGCGGCGGAATGTGTTCGAGCGGGGCGTCGCCGGACTTTTTCCGGACGACCGGCCGATCGCCGAAGTCGACGGCGCGCGGACCATCCGGCGCCACATGGGAGAAATTTCGAGATCGCCGCGCATCATCAATCCATCATCGGTCCGCCGTTGATGGCGATCTCCCCGCCGCGGAAGCGCCAAAATGTGTTCGGGAGGGTCGGGGCAAACCGCTTGCCGGACAACCGTACGGTGGCCGAAGCCGTTGGCACACGGATGATCCGACACCAAATGGGAGATATTCGAGATCCCGGCCTCTTCGGTCCATCGTCGATCATTGTCGATGCCGTTTACGCCGCCGCGGATGTGGCGGAATGTGTTCGGTCGGCTCGAGCCAGACCGCTTCCCGGACGACCGGCCGGTCGCCGAATCCGGCGGCACACGAATGATCCGGCGCCACATGGAAGAAAATTCGAGATCGCCGCGCATCATCAATCCAACATCGACCCGCCGTTGATGACAATCTCCCCGTCGCGGAAGCGCCGAAATGTGTTCGGGAGGGTCGGGGCAAACCGCTTGCCGGACGACCGTACGGTCGCCGATGCCGTTGGCACACGGATGATCCGACGCCAAATGGGAGATATTCGAGATCCCGGCATCTTCGATCCATCGTCGATCGTTGTCGATGTCGTTCACGCCGCCGCGGATGTGGCGGGATGTGTTCGAGCGGGGCGGCGCCGGACTTTTTCCGGACGACCGGCCGATCGCCGAAGTCGACGGCGCGCGGACCATCCAGCGCCACATTGGAGACATTTCGAGATTTCGGGTCATCTTCAGTCCATCGTCAGTCCGCCGTTGATGTTGATCACCTCGCCGCAGATGTGGCGGGATCTGTCGGAGGCGAGGAATAGGGCGAGGTCGGCGATCTCCCCCGGGTCGGCGAACCTCTTTTGCGGGATGAACGACTTGATCTTCTCCCGGGTGGGGCCGTCGTGCAGCTTGATCATTTCGGTCGCGACAACGCCGGGGGCGATGGCGTTGACCCGCACACCGGCCGCGGCTCCCTCGAAGGCCGCCGCCCGGGTCAGTCCCGCGATGGCGTGCTTCGACGCGACGTAGGAGGCGTTGCCGCCGAAGAGGGTCGACCGTTTGGCCGCGAACGACGCGATGTTGATCACGGCCCCCGACCGAGCGGACAGTTGCTCCCAAAGCGACCGCGTGAGGCGGAAGGCGGCGTTAGCGTTGACGTCCATCACCTCCTCCCAGTCCCCGTCCGCGGTGCCGGGCAGGGGCGCCGGGCGCGATATCCCCGCGTTGTTGATCAGAATGTCGGCGCCGCCCAACTCCGCCGCCCTGTCCGCGATGGAACCGGCGAAGGCCGGATCCGAAAGATCGCCGACCAGGGACTCTCCGCCCGACGCGCCCGCGACATCGCCGACCGCCGCGTCCCGGTCCACCAGCAGAATCCGCGCGCCCTCCGCGGCGAAGGCCTCCGCGAAGGCCGCGCCGATGCCACGGGCCGCTCCGGTGATCACGGTCAGCCGATCCTCGAGATTCAACTTCATCGCGCCGTCTCATTATTCAAGATGCCGTCTTGACATTCAAGACAAACCGATTCGTACAGTCCCCCGCGGACACAGTCAACACGGAGAATGGTTCCGCCATGACCGAATCACGCACCAAGGCGCGCTCGGCGACTCTCGCCAAGGGTTTGGAGATACTCGGCTACCTGGGATCCCGGAACGGGCCGGTCGCCCTCAAGGCCGTGACGTCGGCCCTGGGCATGACCAAGCCGACCGCCCACCGCCTTCTCGCCACACTGGTGGACCACGGCATGGTGCGCTTCGATCCGGCCGACAACACCTACCGCCTCGGGATGCGCCTGTTCGAGTTGTCGCGCCAGGTTTGGCGGGATTTCGATCTGCGCGGCGCGGCCGCCGACGAGATGCGGAAGCTCCACTCGGCGACCAGGGAGACGGTGTCGCTCGCCGTCCTCGCGCCCGACGGCGGAACCTACATCGACGAATTGCAGAGCGTCCACCACCTGCGGGAGCGGTCCCGGGTGGGACGGCGCGTGGCCCTTTGGCGGTCGGCGATCGGGAAGGCGTTGATCGCCGGACTGTCTCACGGGGAGCGCCAGCGCATATTGAGGGAGGACGCCGATGCGGTCGCGCGGAGCGGGCGGTACGCGGATCTCGAGGAACTGGCCCGCCACCTCGATCTCGTCAACGCCCGCGGCTACGCCATCGAGGTCGACGAGGATCTGCCGGGAATATCCGGCGTCGCGGCCCCGATCATGGATCACCGCGGCATCACGGTCGCGGCCATCGGGTTGAGCGGAACCACCGAGCGGCTCGACCGCGACGCCCTTCACCGGCTCGGGCCGAGCGTGATCGAGGCGACCCGCATCGCGTCGCTGCAGGCGGGCGGCGCTCCGAGACCCGTGTCGAACTCCCCCCGACCCCGCGGCCTGCCCGAGGCGGAAATTTCGGTCCTGGCGGACTTCGGCGATTTGATCGGCGAAAGCCCGACGCTCGGCCGGGACGGCCGCGTCCTGTACTGGGTCGACATCTGCCGCCCCCGCATCTTCCGCCACGATTTGGAGACCGGGGAAACCGACATGTTTCCACAGAAGGACATGGTCACCGCCGTCGCCGAGACGGAAGCCGGCCTTCTGACCGCGGGCACCGCGGGCATCAAGATCATCGATCCGGACACGGGGAGGGTCGTCGATGATCTGGGCCATCCCGAATCGGACATTCCCACCAACCGGTTCAACGACGGCAAACTCGACGCGTCGGGGAATTTCTGGGTGGGAACCCTCGCCTTCAATCTCGCGCGGGGCGCGGGATCCCTCCACCGGGTCGGGCGGGACGGCTCCGCGGCCATGGCCGAGTCCGGCCTCACCCTGCCGAACGGCATGGGATGGTCGCCGGACGGGCGGCTGATGTACCTCGTCGACACGGCGGATCGGACGCTCTTCGCCTACGACTTCGACGCCCGGGAGGGCGCGATCGCGAACCGCCGGGCGCTGATCCGATTCCCCGACGACATGCCGGGCAGCCCCGACGGTCTCGACGTGGACCCGGACGGAAACATATTCGTGGCGATGTGGGACGGCTGGGCCGTGTTGAAGTTCGCGCCCGACGGGAGTTTCGTCGAAGCGTATGGAACGCCTTTTCCGCGCCCGACTTCCTGCGTCCACACGACCTGGCCGCGTCCCCGCCTCCTGGTGACATCGTCGCGGGTCCGCGTCGCGGTCGAAATCCTCGAGACATATCCATTGAGCGGCGCGACGATCGAAATCAATTTGCCGAGTTGAATTCCGACCTGCCTCCCCCGGTCCCGGCCAGTGCAGGCCGGTGGCGGCCTGTCGATCGTGATTCATCGCGTACCGGCCGAGCGGAATCCTCTCCATCGGGATTTTGCGATTGATCGGCGTTGAACCAGCGGTACCGGTCGGTGGCTTGCTTACCGATATCCCCGGCTCCGGTGTCCTTCCGGTGAGGTCGGGTGGCCTTGCCGTCGATCATCACGGACCCGGAGGCGGACGCCCGGAGCAACTCTTTGAAACCACGGACTAAAGATCCCCCTACGCCGACCTCTGAAGCCGTTGCATACGGTGTCCACTTTCCGAAACTCTCGGGAAAATCCCGCCGTGGGGAACCGTCGCGCTCGCGCCGCAAGACGACCTCCATGAATAGGCGGCTCTTTTGGGCCGTCCGGACAACGTCACACCTCTTGCCGGAAGCCGCCATCGAGTACTCCTCCTGACCCGGCCCGTTCAAGCATGATTCATCACGACCGCGACTGCCCGCACCGCGGTGGAGTCGGAAACTTTCGCGGGCGTTGGAACACGGGATCAACATCTCCGGAAACGTATCCGTCCACCGATTGACGGCGTGGAGAATTCTCCCGCGTGGGATTCGAACGGGCGATGACCATTGCGAACACCAAGAGGCAATCCTTCCTTAGCCGCGACTTCCCGCCATTTGGGAAATTTCGGACTGTTTCGTTCAGTCAATCGCGGAGAGCTTTGAGCAAGTCGCGGGCATCCGTGCTCCGCAAGATGTCATGAGCGACCACGGTGCTTGCTTTCTGACTCGAACCCGCTTTCTCCGTTGGAGGTTTGTGTGCGATTTTCATCTCGATTACATTGTCGGCATCCGCCATCAAACCGCGCAGTCCACGTGCCGTCAACTCGAGAGCGTCCGACGTGTCCCTGATATGAGAAGAATCAACCATGCCCGGAGCTCCGAAAACGATGCCGACTCCGGCAACGACGAATAATGTGGCGGCGGTCCATTCGCGCATTCCATCACCCATCCGATTCAAGAGTCTGATGGCTTTCACTCCGGTAAAATTCGACTTCACGGACAGTTGCCGGCCTTGTGGAAGCAGAATATCTCCCCCCACGGCATTATCACTGATAAGAGTGCATTTGATTCCGACCGAACGAAGCAACGCGAAAGTGAATATTTCCGTGGCCCCGCCGGCGATGAAGCGATTCTCGAAGATTTTGGTGTTGTAGCGTTCCACCAAAATCTCAATCGCCTTTTCATATTCCCGTTGTGCAGAATTCGATATATCCGACCGAAGGCGGTCGAATACCCGCCTCTCCCGCATGAAGTTGTTGCCCGAGGCGCGGCGCGGCGATGTGGCTGGATTCCGTGTCAATTGATTTCGACCTTCTCGAAACGGGGAATCAAATTGAATTGCCTTGGAGGTGGAGGGCGCTTGACCCTTTCGCGGGCGAGATCGATGTACTCGGCCTCTATGTCGTAGCCCACGCAGCGGCGCCCGTTCTTGAGCGCCGCCACCGCCGTTTGGCCACTGCCCAAAAAGGGATCGAGAATCTCGTCGCCCGCGTCGGAATACAAAACGATCAGCCTCCGCGCCAATTCTTCGGGAAAAGGACAGGGATGATTGATCGTTTTCGGTGGAACGGGAGCAATGTGCCAGACGTTGTTCGCTATGTCGCGCGTGAACAATTGATCGATTTCCAACGCTTTCTCGCGCCCGCGCCGCGGTTCGCCCGGCTTCCGAAACACGAGGATGTACTCGGTCATGATGTTCGGATAATAGTAACCCGAGCGCGGTTTTTGGATGAACACCCCGGCGCGTTTCACCCCCCCGGTCACCTTGTTCCATACAATGTCCTGATGGAATTCCCAACCGATATCGAGCATGCGCTGGGTGATCAGCATCGGTGCCGGATAGTGGCGCTTCTTGTGCAAAATCGTGCCGATGACAATCGCGCAGAATCCACCATCCAGTGTAACCCTCTTGACCTCGGAGAACACCGTGGCGATGTTGACCAAATAATCTTCGAAGGTGTCGCCGAAAGCTGTGTATTCCCGTTCCCGGTGCCATACATCGTCGCCGCTACGGGCATGAATGTCATAGTCGATCGCGTTCCAGTATGGGGGCGAGGTGACCGTCAGGGCGACCGACGAATCGGGGCATTGCCGCATTTTCTCGCTCGGCTGGCAGTAGAACCGATAGCGCGGCCCTTTGGCCCCGCGCTTCCGGGGCTTCGGTTTTGGATCGGTAATCGTTCCGTTATTCGCGAAGTCCAGTGTCATCGGATCGGTTCCTCCTTTGCACACGGCATCCGAATCGGGCCCCCCGATGAAATTCCGTATTCGCGGGGCGATGACGGAACGCCCGGTGCTTCGAAAACCGCCGCCTTGGCCGCTTTGCGAGCCGAATAAAGGCCAACTCGCTGGTCAATTGATTTCAGTGAACGACGCCTCTCGTGCGGAATGCTCACTGGTTCGTGAACATTCCCGACATCTTGCGCACCGTTGTCGATGCGGCTGTAGTCCGCCCGGTGGTCGAGCGCGGGTGTGTCGCAATAGAGTGCCACACCACCCAAAAACAATTTCCCATCAGGTTTCGCCGCAGTGAGAGGTAGGCCGCCCGGAGCTCCCAGCTTCGCCAAAGGTTCGGTCGCTCCGGCGGATAATTCATTCGACACCGAATCTCCGACGTCGGAGATAAGTGGTCTTCCCGCTGCGGCACGGCCTCCAGGGCACTCCGTCCTCGTTACGGACACAAGCGTTTCCCCGCGTATTTCGTTCCGGCCGGCCCAACCTTCGATCCTGACAGGAGCACCCGCCGGAACTTGCCGGGCACCACCTCGAAAGCGCCTCCCCGTCAAGCGCGGAGGACGCCGGCGCGGGCCACAGTCATCGAATCCCGCCAGGTTGTCCAACGGGTTGGGCATCCCGCTGTGGACACTGTGGGCGGATCCTCGGGCGGCGACACGCCCGCGGGAATTCGCCGGGATTGCGGACCTGGGTGGCTTGCGCGTCTCTCGGTCACTTGTGTCGACGACACGCACCTTACCCACGGCCCCGCCGGCCACCAGCGCCGGTTCAAAAAAAGCAACATCCGCGAGGTTTCCGCTAACGCAGACCTCGCAGCCTTCGGTCCCAGCCAGAACGCCCGTCGAGTGCGGCCGGTCACGGTGCCGGCCACATGTTCTTCCCGATCGGGGAGGAACGCCACATGAACCGTGCGCAAAAGCGCCCACACTTCGGTCAACCCGAACCCGCCCAGCGTGATGGCCAAGACGCAGATCTTCGCGGACGCCGACATGGATGCCGTGAACGCCAACGACTCCAGCGCGGCGCACGCGCACCCGCATGTTCGCGGCCGCAATTTCCAACAGCCTTCCTCCGCTTCGTCCATCGGCGTCGCCGCCGAGGCCGTCCCGTTCGTTCGCCGTGTCATAGGAGCGGCCAGCGACGGCGCCAAGCTGATTATCTCAGAAATCCAATATATCGCCCGGTGGCGCACCGGCGGACGAGGCTTGCCGGAGCGGTCCCGCTTCAGGTCGGCGAAGTCCGCCCGCGGTCGCTTCATGCTGGTTCCGCCGCCTGGAGGTCTGGCTCCTGTGGCAGCGCAAACGCGAAGGTTCTCCGACTTGGCGGTCACACTCCCCGGTGTGTTCTCCCGAATCGGCGGATGCTCCCACCGCGAGGCGGCAGGATGGTGTGAAACCGGGCGGAGACAAACCACCGCCGCGTGGTCGGGTTGTCCGCGATTCCTTGGTAATTCGGCGTTGGCGGTCGGGTTGGCCGCGGGAAGCGGGCGATTTCGCGCGATGCGGGCGCTCCCCGGGCGGAGTTCGCGCCGCAGAGGCGAGAATTATCCGGAGTCGCCTGAGACGACATCGGT
>JANQKA010000326.1 GCA_028281405.1 Hasllibacter sp.
GCGACAACACAACTCAAATGAGCATCAGCGATCGGGAACGCGCGACATGGTGGCTGTATATTTAGCTTCGCCATTATTCTGCTCCTTGTGGCGTGGAATGCCATTCGGACCGCGGTCGCGACCGCGCCGACCCGCAAGAGGGCGACTTGCTCAGGAAAACACCAGGTTCGCCGCTGTGTTCGGTCGCACGGAGTAAGTCTTGCACACGACCCGGTGAAGACCGCGTTTGAGCCGCAGCGACTTGGGCATGTGGGGCCCGCTGTTGCGTGGCGTGATCCGCTGCCGGAAATTCGGCGGAATCGCGGTTCTACTCCGTTCGCGCCGGGCTCCATTGCGGGATCGGCGCCACCCATCCGAACGGAGATGGCTCGGGGTGTGCATTTCATTGCGGTCCGCAGGATCGTCCCCGCGCCCGAGGCGGCTTGGATTGGCCGCGGTCGTCGGCGGAGCGGGCGGAATGTCCCGGTTCCCACCCGGGATGAGATTGGATGCCGGCGAATTGTGGGCGAAATCGCGGGAGGGGAACTCAGGCGCCCGTGTTCCCGTCCGCCTCCGAGGCGCGCCGCCGCGCTTCCGCCACCAAATCGGCGTTGCCGGAGGCGTATTTGAAGTTGAAGCGCATAAGCGAGAGCTTCCATACGCCATCGGCCCGCGCGAGGTTCAGGTCGTAGGTGACGATGATCAGCTGAAGATCGCCTCCCGGATTATCGGCGATGAATAGTCTCGCCATGCCGTGGCATTGACGGCGACGGCGTTCCCCTCGGTATCGATGATCGGATTGCCGTTTGGTGATGCACTCCGTCGAAGTGTGGGAGGAATTTCGCCCATGCCGCCGTCAAGTCGGCGGGGGAGACGTCGGATGGATCCTCGCCGGAACACGACGAGTAGTCCACATGGAAGGGATTGGTCATCAACTTCCGCGCCGCGTCCCAGTCGCAGCGGTCGACGGCCGCGAAGAAGCGCGAGACGGTGTCGGCGATCTCCAGGGTCATGGTCGTTTCTCTCCAAAAGCATGCCGCCGCGCCCGGTCCGGGCGCGGCGTGTGAGTTGACTCAGCCGCCAAGGAATTCGGCGACCGCGTCGGCCGCCGCGGTCACGGCGTCCTTCCGGTCGTAGAAATCGAACTGGGTCACGTCGTCGCCCAGCCAGAGCTTCTCGAGTGGCGCCTTCACGCGCGCCTCGTAGGCTTCGGCGCCGGCGGGAAGGGCGATGGACGGTGATCCAACCATCAGCAGGGGCTTGGTCAGCCGATCAGCGGAGGCCTGCGCGTCGTAGGTCAGCCATGGCTTCCAACTCGCGACGGAGAACTTGTTGTCGTATTCCGGGATCAGGCCTCGATGTTCCTCGGTGTAGTAGGGAACTTGGTACATGACGGACTTTTCGTCCGTGGCGCTGGCGGCGGTCAGAACCGTTTCCGCGGCGTCCTCCGCCCCGCCCGCGGCGATCAGCCCCGCGGCGGCTTCCGGTCCGCCGTATATGCCCTCGGCCATCTCCGGGTCGTGCAGCCAAGGGGCCACCAAGGCGAGTTTCCGCAGTTTGTCGTTGTCCGCCGCGGCGGCGGCCATGTAGCCGGACGACGCGCAAACGCCCAGGCCGGAGATGGCCGCCGCGTCCACTTCGTCCAAGGTGGACAGGAAGGCGACGGCGGCGTGGATATCCGCGGTCTTGACGGCGGGGTCTTCGACGAAGCGGGGCGAACCTCCGCTTTCGCCCCAACCGGTGAAGTCGAACGCGAGCGCGGCGAATCCGCGGGACGCCAGTTCCCGCGCGTAGGTGCCGGACATCTGTTCCTTGACCGTGGTCCAGGCCCCGGTCACGACCACGGCGGGCAAAGGGCCGTCACGGTTCGTCGGCGTGTGGAGCACGCCCTCGAGTTTGGCTCCGGAACTGTCGAACCGGACTCGGCCTGAGGTCACGCCGTCCGGGTCGGGCGTGGCGCGCAGATTGATGATGTTCATGAGGGATCCTTTCCTGATCTGGATACGTCGCGCGGTTGAGGATGGCCGATTCCCGATGGTGCGTGAATCCACCTATTTCCCACTTCTTTCATGCATGGTATCGATCAATCCGGATCCAACCAGGGAGGGAAGTATGCGCCTGCCGCTCGCGACGCTTGAAGTGTTCAACGCCATCGCAAGACACGGCAGTTTGCGGGCCGCGGCTCTCGCCCTGGGCATCAAGCCCTCGACGGTCAGCCACCAACTCAAGGCGTTGGAGGACCGGCTGGGAACGGCTTTGTTCATCCGCACGACCCGCTCGGTGAATCTTACGGAGGCGGGAAGGGCTTTGATGCGCGGGGCGGGGCCGGCGTTCGAACAGCTCGGGGAGGCGCTCGAGACGGCGCGAAGCGTTGGGAGCGACGCCCGCGGCGTCCTGAAACTGGCGATGGCGGAGCATGTCTACGAGCTTATCGTGGGACCGAAGCTCCACTCCTTCTCGGCCAATTATCCGGAAATCGATCTGGAGTTTTCGATCACGGACGCGTTTTCGGATATTCTGGAGGAGGGATTGCACGCCGGTTTCCGCCTCGGAGACAGGATTTCGCAGGACATGGTCGCGGTTCGCCTCACGCCGCCGCTTGACCTCGCGGTCCTGGCGAGTCCTTCGTACATCGATGCCAATGGTCCCCCGGAGACTCCGCACGATCTACTGAACCACAACTGCGTTCGATACAGGTTCCAGTCGTCGGGGCGAATCGCCCCCTGGAGGTTCACTTCGCCGGACGGTGATTACGACGTCGATGTGACGGGGAAATTCATCCTGAACACGCTTCCCGCGTCGATCGATGTCGCGAAGCGGGGATTGGCCCTCGCCTACACGTTCAAGGACTACCCAGCGGACGAACTCGCCGAAGGAAGTCTTGTCGGCCTGCTCGCGGACCACCTGCCGAAGACGCCGGGAATCTTCCTGTATTATCCCCGCGAATATCGGAACATGGTTCCACTGCGTCTGTTCATCGATCACATGAAATAGTTGCCGGCCGTTCAGGTCGGCTTCGAATACGCGGAGGAGGTGCGGGGATGTCCCGTTTTCCACCCACAAAGCGAATCGAAAACCGACTGGGGAAAATCCGCCTCGATTGAGCGGTTCAACTTGTCGGATTTATTCCCGTGGTCCGGTATAATTGACCGACTCCGCGGCACATCCGGAATCCATGCTTTGGTTGGGCCAACCGGGAACGCGGGTGAACGACGCACTTCGATTTGGCCACAGGGGGAAGAACCGTCGGATTTCATCCCGAGGTCCGGAATGCTTCGGACGGCCACGCGGAACCTCCTGAATTCCAAGAGTCCCGCCTGTCCAGCCGGGCGGGGTG
>JANQKA010000352.1 GCA_028281405.1 Hasllibacter sp.
AATCGCCCGCGACCTCGAGCGGGAGGTCTGGCCGCTTCTTTCCGCGGGCCGAATCGGGCCGGTGATCGATTCCACGTTCCCGTTGAACCGCGCCTCGGAAGCGCACGCGCGGATGGAAAGTTCGCGGCACATCGGCAAGATCGTGCTCGAGGTGGCGGGCGGCTGAGGCGGGGAGTGCCCGCCGGACGGGCGCGTGACCGGCGGACGCGACCCGGGACGGGGTCGGAGCTGCGATTGGGTCGGGAGTCCGCGCCGCGGACAATTCCGAGGGCGCCGGCGGATACGCGCCCTTTGGCGGCGGACGGACTGGACGGTGCCGCCGCCGCCCGGAAGGGCACGGGGCCGGGGCGGATGCTGCCCGGGATGGCGACGGCGCGGCGCGGATACCCGCGGCGGCGCCTTCCCGGCGGTTCCAGGAATGCCGGGTGGCGGCGGCGGGGAGTCGCCGTGGTGGCCCGAAGGCGCTTTCCGATTCGGAACCGGGGGAAGCGGGCGGTCCGAGCGTCCCCCTTTCCCTTCCGGCCATCCGCGCCTATATGTGGAATGGTTCCCCCATGGTGGAGAATTGGTGCCGGGCGCGGCCCCGCCGGAGTTCCGGCCCGGCGGCGTATTGCTTGAAGGATGTGAAAATGAACAAACCGATCATGACCCGCGCGACTGCCGTCTGGCTGGTGGACAACACCACGCTGACGTTCGAGCAGATCGCCAAATTCACGGGTCTGCACGACCTCGAAGTGCAGGGCATCGCCGATGGCGAAGTGGCCGTCGGGGTGAAGGGTTACGACCCGATCGCCAACAATCAGCTCACCCAGGAGGAGATCGAGGCCGCCCAGAAGGATCCCCACCACGAACTGCGGTTGATGGAAAATCCCGCCGCCGAGGGCGAGGAAAAGCAACGCGGCCCCCGCTACACGCCCCTATCCAAGCGTCAGGAACGGCCCGCGGCGATCCTCTGGCTGACAAAATTCCATCCCGAACTGGGGGACGGCCAGATATCAAAATTGGTGGGAACGACGAAGCCCACGATTCAATCGATCCGCGAGCGCTCGCATTGGAACATCAACAACATTCAACCCACCGATCCGGTCGCGCTGGGGTTCTGCAAGCAGTCGGATCTCGATTCGGCGGTTCAGAAGGCGAACGAGCGCAAGGCGCTCGAGGGCGGGGTGATGTCCGATGACGAGCGCCGCAAGTTGGTCTCCACCGAACAGTCCCTGACGATGCAGCCGGAACCGAAGATGCCGCCCTCCATGTCCGGGTTGGAGAATTTCACGCTGACGGGGGACGACGGGGAAAAGAAGGCCGACGTGCAGGACGCCGAAAGTTTCTTCAACCTGCCACGCACGGACGGGGAAAAAGACGAAGAAAAGGACGGGGAAAAAGGCGAGGAAGGCTGACCCGGTCCGGGCCCGGCGCGGTTCCGACCAGCGGGGTTGGCGCGCGGGGCCTTGCCCAAGAGGCGCCCGATGAGCCTCGTTCGGAAGTCCTGAATGTCCGGGCGCGCGGGGGTCGACAATTGCGCTATCGGGAAGATTGGCTCGGTCGAATCCGTGATTCGTGCGTGAGTTCCTCAGGAGGGATGTCCCGCTTTCGGATCCCGCCGCGGGTGCTCCGATCCGCCGGGGGCCTCGGTCTGTGCTTGGCGCGGGCCAGTGGTTGCCATGCGCGGCGACAGGCCGGGCCACACGGAGGCGGACTTGGATGTAGGGGAGACCCGTGTCCGCGGGCGCGACATCGGCGTGGCCTACGGATTGTCCGGACCGGAGTCGGGGCCGCGGTTTCGGAAGGTTCGATGTTCCGCCCGCGAATGAGGGGATCCCGGAAATGTCGCGCGCCGCGCGGTTTCGACCGTCGCGGAAGTCGGTGGGCGGCACTTTCGCCGCGTCTTGTTTCGAACCGGAAAGGCCCCCGCCTAATCACGGTTTCGGCGTGTCAATATTCGGGGATTCCGCGCATGCGCGCCATCGGGGAGGCGGGCCTAGACCGATTTGCGTCCGGCGAGGGCGGCGGAGATCGTGCCCTCGTCAAGGTAATCCAATTCCCCGCCCACCGGCATTCCCCGCGCAAGCGAGGTCACCCGGACGCGGTTTTCAATCTCTTCGGCGATGTAGTGGGCCGTGGTCTGGCCGTCCACCGTGGCGCTCAGGGCCAGGATGACCTCTTCGATGCCTTCGGCCTTCAGACGGTCCTTCAATCTGGGTATGCGCAAATCCTCGGGGCCAACGGAGTCGAGCGCGGAAAGCACGCCTCCCAATACATGGTAGCGTCCCTTGAACAGTCCCGACCGCTCCATCGCCCAGAGGTCGGCGACATCCTCCACCACGCAGAGCTGACCGTTGGCCCGCGACTCGGCGGCGCAAATGGGGCATGTTTCTTCCGTGGAGAGGTTGCCGCAGTTCAGGCATTCGCGAACCGAGAGCGCGACTTGTGTCATGGCGTCCGCCAGCGTCGTCAAAAGCGCGCCACGCTTCTTCACGAGGTGGAGCACCGCCCTGCGGGCCGACCGCGGTCCAAGGCCGGGGAGTTTCGCCATCAGGTCGATCAGCGTCTCGATATCCTTGGGGGAGTCCTTCATGGGCGCACCATAGGCGTCATCCCGCTGTCGCGGCAAGGAGCGTCCGGTTCGCGGGATTGGCCACGCGGCGGCGGGACGCGCGGGGGCAATTCGGGTTGGGGAATCCCATCACGCCGCGATCAATCCCATGTTTTCAAGTTTCAGCAGAATCCGCTGGGCGCAGTGGTCCACGTCCACCGCGCGCGTGTCCAGCCGCAGATCGGGATTTTCGGGAACCTCGTAGGGATCGGAGATGCCGGTGAATTCCTTGATCCCGCCCTCCCGCGCCAGTTTGTAGAGGCCTTTGCGGTCGCGCCGCTCGCATTCCTCGAGCGGGGTGGCGACGTGGACTTCGCAGAAGGCTCCGTGTTCCTCGACGCGCGCGCGCACGGCCCGACGGGTCGCGGCGTAGGGCGCGATCGGGGCGCAGATGGCGATCCCGCCGTTTTTGGTGATCTCGGACGCCACATAGCCGATGCGGCGGATGTTGATATCGCGGTGCTCCTTTGAGAAGCCGAGTTCCGACGACAGGTTTTTGCGGACGATGTCGCCGTCGAGCAGCGTGACCGGCCGGCCTCCCAATTCCATCAATTTGATCAGGAGGGCGTTGGCGATGGTCGATTTGCCCGAGCCCGACAGGCCCGTGAAGAACACGGTGAAGCCCTGCTTGGCGAGCGGCGGGTGGGATTTGCGGAGTTCGGCGACCACCCGCGGGAAGCTGAACCATTCAGGGATATCGAGACCTTCGGCGAGGCGGCGGCGCAACTCGGTGCCCGAAATGTCCAGGATGGTGACCCGTTCCCGATCCGTGATCTCGTCCGCCGCTTCGTACTGGGCGCGTTCCCGCACGTAGAGCATTTGCTTGAAGTCGACCATCTCCACGCCGATTTCCTCCTGATGCCGGCGAAAAAGATCCTGCGCCTCGTAGGGGCCGTAAAATTCGCCGCCGGCGGAATCCGCGCCGGGGCCGGCGTGGTCGCGGCCGACGATGAAGTGGGTGCAACCGTGGTTCTTGCGGATCAACCCGTGCCAAACCGCCTCGCGCGGGCCGGCCATCCGCATGGCGAGGTTCAGAAGGCTCATGGCGGTGGTGGACGCCGGATACTGGTCGAGAACCGCCTCGTAGCAGCGCACACGGGTGAAGTGGTCGATGTCGCCCGGCTTCGTAAGCCCCACGACGGGATGGATCAGCAGGTTGGCCTGAGTCTGCCGGGCGGCGCGGAAGGTGAGTTCCTGATGGGCGCGGTGGAGCGGGTTGCGTGTCTGGAAGGCGACGATCCTGCGCCATCCGAGTTTGCGGAAGCGGGCGCGCAGTTCGTTCGGCGTGTCGCGGCGCGCGCGGAAGTCGTAGTGGGAGGGCAGTTGGATGCCGGTCACGGGGCCGCCGAGATAGACTTCTCCCGCGGTTCCCAGCAGGTGATCGACTCCCGGATGGGAGCGGTCGCCGGAGCCGAACACGAGCCGGGCTTCCTTCTCCTTGTCCGGAATCCAGATGTCGGTCACGGTCAGCGTGGCCAGGATCACGCCTTCCCGATCGCGCAGCGCGATATCCCGTCCGATTTCCATGCCATCGGCGAACGCACGGTCGACGTCGAGGGTGATCGGGATCGGCCAGAGCGCGCCGTCCGCGAGGCGCATTTCCACAACGACGCGTTCGTAGTCGTCCACGCCGAGAAACCCTTTGAGCGGATGGAATCCGCCGTTCATCAGCAGTTCGAGGTCGCAAATCTGGCGGGGCGTCAAATCCCACGACGGCAGTTCGGCGGCCTCCATTTTCAGTTCCTCGGCCTTGTCGCGGGGGACGAGGAGTTCTGGAACGGTTGAAAGGTTGTCCGGGAGCTTCATGTGGCATCCAACCGGTTTTTTCGTCGCGCGCGACATGCCCGCGGCGCGTTCATACGATTCGGCGCCGACCGGGGCAAGACGGCCGAGGTGGGGAAAGCCGTCGCGGCATTGTCCTGTCGTGCCGTGGACGAGGTGCATTTAGACTTCGACTCGGCGGAATTGCGGGGACGGGGAACGGTTTCGAGGTGGAGGGGCCGACGTTCGCGGTCGCAGCGCCGATCCGCCGACGCAGGTCGAGGGTTCGGACCGACGTTCGTCAAGGACGGAACAGGGATCCCAGTCACGTCGCGTCAGTTCATGCATTACCTGGAATTGAGATCTCGGTGCGGAGTGACAACAGATCATTCCGGCTGTGTGGCGTCGGCGCGCGGTTCCATTGGAGACGGTCCACATTGTGGCCTAAATGGCCGGTCGGATTAGGAACAGCCCGGGACGTGGCGCGGCCGCGGACCGCGGGTGCCCGTCCATGCGGGTCGGAAGTTAAGAATAGGAGGAGTGGGGCGCGGAATCGCCTGTGATCCTTGGTCCGCGTTGGAGGATGCGCCATTGTTCATTTGGTGGTGCGACGCCCCTCGACGAGGACGCGCGAGGTCTGCCAAGAGGCGGGAAAAATATTTGGATTATTCCAAGGGGGGAAACTCCGGCGCGCCCGTCCTCGAACGAGGTTGAATATTCACCGCCTGGGATGGTGGCCCGCACCGCCTTGGCGGAGCGGGCCGGATCGGTTGGGCGTCCCGACAAGGGGCGGCCGACGGGTCAGTAGCGCTCCTCGTCAAAATAGTATCCGAATGGCAGGCGGCGCCTTTCCATGGCCCTTCTCGCAGCTCTCTCCTGCCGGGCCCGCTCGATCATCGCTTGCCCCACCATTCGTTTGTATTTCGCCTCGGGAGTGTATGTCTCCTCAGGAGAGATCGAGTCTTTGTCTTGTGATTCTTGTTTCCGCGTGGTCATGAGGGTTTCCTTCTGCGAGTTGGTCGAGCCTAACAACGAAGTGATGTGTGGGAACGTGAAATTTCGCGCCGGCCACTTCGAAGAGTTTGTAAACCAGATTCCGAATACTCCCGTTCATGTCGCGAACCCTCAGGAATAATTCCCCGGCTTCCTCCCGATCGATGATGAAGGCATGGTCGGGATAATCTTCGACCAGCCGTCTTATGGTGCCTTCCTTTGCGTTCTTTCCGAGTTTCGCCAGCCGCACGCCATACTGAGTCGCAACGTTCAGGTCGCGCAGGTCGCTTCCCAATCTTTCCGGATCTATCTTTTTGTATATTGGCGACATGACTCCAACGGTAATTTTTGCCGCAAGACGGGAGGCCATTTCAAATTTTACGGAATAATTTGAAGATTTTCTGATGCCTTGCATGACTGTTTCCCAAACTTGGTGTGTTTCGTTGGCCAATCCGCTCAACGCGGAGCGAACCACCATGCCGGAACGCCGCTGACCAATTTCATTCGGCTGTGGCAGTTGCACGTCCAAGGGACCAAGTTCGGCTTCATCCCCCATCAAGATTTCATTCGCGCCCAACGCGACCAGTGTTCCCGCGCTTTTGCAGAGAAACGGCACACAAAGGTAAAACTTTTTCGATGACTGCTGAAGCGCGCGGGCCATTCCATACGCCGGGTGGGCGGACCCGCCATACGTTGTCAAAATCAATAGTGAATTCCTCCGACGTGGTTGCGACTCAGCCGCCTGCATGCACCGAAGAAGTTCGCCGAGGCCGTCGTGGTCGATGGGCCCGCTGTACGCGAACACTGCGGCGTCATACTCATCCCCAACCCGGTTGGCGAGTTCGATCACTTCCGCCATGCGCGACTCACCGTCCGACCGGTGATTCGCGGTCGGCCCTCCACTCTCGCCGTCGTTCGACAATTCGCCCACTCCGAGGGCGGTCGCCGCGATCCGGCCGCTTCCGCCGACCTTCTTCGCTATCGCGCCGAGGCGGGGGGCGGCCGTCGACGCGGCAACGGTGTGATTCGCTCCCGGCGCCACGGGGACGGGCGTTCGATTCGGGAGCGGGTTCGCGGGTCGGGTATTCTTGGTTTCGTTGGCCATGCGCTCCATATGGGGACGATTGTGCGCGGAAGCAAGATTTTTTTCGCGAAAGCGCGAAGGGGAGAGCAAGGCCCGGTCAACCGCGGATGGGGTCGTCACCGCGCTAAAATCCGGGCGATGGCTGGTGCCGTCGCCCATCGCGGGCGTGGCGACCCTATCTCACGCAGGAGGGGGCGGAAGGTTTCGGAATGTTCCAGGCCGCCCGCAGTGACTCGACGGAATCGCGGAAGATGGGGAGTGCCGCGACCGTTGCGGCACCCGGGCCCGAACGGTCATTCGGCGGCAACGAAATCCGAGGCCGCGGAGACGCCGCCGCCAACGGCGGTCCGCCCACTGTCGGCCTCTGCGAGGAAGCGCTCCGACTCCAGCGCCGCCATACATCCCATGCCCGCGGAGGTGACCGCCTGACGGTAGACATGGTCGGCGATGTCACCGGCCGCGAAAACCCCAGGAATGGAGGTGGCGGTGCTGTCGGGCTTC
>JANQKA010000359.1 GCA_028281405.1 Hasllibacter sp.
GGGCGACTCGATGGGGCTGACCCTCCGCGTCTCGCTCGACGAGACGATCGGGGATCTGGGCCTCTCGAACGCGGAGGTCCGCGACTTCATCGAGATGAACGCGGATCTGCCCGATCTTTGGGATCTGGCGCACGGAACGTGGGAGGATTGCTCCGGCCCCTCGCGGTTTCGGGACGAGGCGTCGCAGGAATCCCTCGTGAAGGGCATCCGTGAGCTTTCGTCGAAACCGGTCGTTGGCGTGGGGCGCTTCACCTCGCCGGATGTGATGGTCCGGATGATCCAAAGCGGAACCTTGGACGCCATCGGCTGCGCCCGGCCATCGATCGCCGACCCGTTCCTGCCGAAGAAGATCGAGGAGGGCCGGATCGACGACATCCGCGAATGCATCGGCTGCAACATCTGCATCGCGGGAGACATGACCATGTCGATCAGCCGCTGCACCCAGAACCCGACCTTCATGGAGGAATGGCGCAAGGGCTGGCACCCCGAGCGGATGAACCCGAAGGGCCCAAGCTCCAACGTTTTGGTGATCGGCGCTGGTCCGGCGGGCCTGGAGGCGGCGCGGGCCCTCGGGGAGCGGGGATACGACGTGGCGCTGGCCGAGGCGGGAACGACCCTTGGAGGCCGGGTCGCACGGGAACGCCTGCTGCCGGGCCTCTCGGCGTGGGGGCGCGTGGCGGATTACCGCGAATTCCAGCTCTCGCGGATGCTGAACGTGGAGGTCTATCCCGGCAGCGTTCTCGAGGCCGGGGACGTGTTGGAATTCGGGTTCGAAAACATCTGCGTCGCGACGGGTTCCAAGTGGCGCGCCAACGGCGTCGGACGGCAGCATTTGGCTCCGATTCCGATCGACCCGGCGATGCCTGTGTTCACCCCGGACGACATCATGGACGGCGGGCGGCCGTCGGGCCATGTCGTGATCTACGACGACGACCATTATTACATGGGTGGCGTTCTCGCGGAGCTTCTTCGCCGGGAAGGATGCCTGGTGACCATCGCGACCCCGGCGGCCCTTATTTCTGAATGGACGGTCAACACGCTGGAGCAGGAGTCGATTCATCGACGTTTGGCGGAGATGGACGTCGCGATTTCGCTCAATAGCGGCGTGACCGGAGTCGGACCCGATCATGTGGTGTCGAACTGCGTGTTCACCGACCGGACCAGCGAAATCGGCTGCGACGGCGTGGTGCTCGTCACGTCGAGAACAGGGAACGACGGGCTGTTCCGCGATCTCGAGGCGCGGAAGGCGGATTGGGCGGACGCGGGGATCCGATCGGCGAAGATCATCGGCGACGCGGAGGCGCCGGGCCCAATCGCTTGGGCGACCTACGCCGGACACCGCTACGCCAGGGAACTCGACGGGCACGAGATTGGCGACGATCTTCCGTTTCGCCGCGAGATCGCCGAGCTCGAGGCGAATTGAGGAACGTTGGATTCCACCCGGCGCGCGGCGAGCCACTGGCGCGCGGCGAGTCACGGCTGCGCGGCGGGAGCCACGATCGAGCGGCGGGACAGTCAGAAATAGATCGAATGAGGTCTCATGATTGGAGCTCCGGCGACTTGGAAGTGAACGCTACATCGGTTGTCGACGGTGGTCGGCGAACTTCAACGTCTCGCGATGATCTTCACGCATCTTGCGCCAGTGATTCCGTCAAAGCCGCTGGCGCTCCACCAGACAGATCGTCTACACCGGTGTCGATGAATTCCCTTCGCGAACTTCTCTCACCGCCTCCGTGAACAATTATTTCCACGATGGAGATGCCAATGGAAAATGGCGAATTCGCAACCGTCTCCAAGGATGGCGTCATCGCGGAAATTTTCTTCGGCGGAGGCCAGCCGCTGGCGGCTCAATGGAATCTTCCGGATGGATCGCGGGTCGCGGTTCGGAACAAGGTCGCGATCGTCACCGGCCATACGCGGAAAGCCTGCCGCGAAGCCGTCCTTGCGAAAATCAATGAGCTTGTGGAGCAGGGTCTCGACAGGTCGCAGTTGTCGGTCGACGTTTCCGAAATCCAATTGAGTCCCTTCAACCCGGAAAGGTTGCCACGGGACTCGTCGGAGAGTCGAGATGGTTGGAGCACCAGCGGTTCTTACTGAATCGATGGTGCGGGCGGCGTGAAGATCAACGCGAATCGTTGGAGCGCGCCGACCACCATAGTCCACCGATGCGGTGTTCACACCCAAGCCTCCGGCGCTCCAAGCCACAACCGGAAATTCCCGCGATACGGCCGGCGCCGCGGTTTCCGGACGGGTGCGGAGAATCGTCATCGCGAGGCCATCCTGGTATCGATTTCCCGCGATAAACGAGAACATTGCCTCAATCGGTGG
>JANQKA010000362.1 GCA_028281405.1 Hasllibacter sp.
TCGAATATCCCCGATATCGATCCCGTTTCCCGATCAATGGAGAGGCCGATCGTCGACAGCGCGGCGCCGTTGTCGCCCACGGTCGCGCCGAAAGTCAGCGTGTCTCCCGGGTCGGAGTCCCGGAACACCCCGCTCACGTCGATATCCAGATCAACTCCCGCCGTCGCCACGCGGTCGATCGGATCCACCGCCGTGGGATTGGCGTTGCCCGCGCCGTTCCGAGCCAATTCCACGCGGATCGACACCCCGGCCATGTCGTCGCCGTCCTCCGCCCGCGCGTCGATTTCGACCGCTCCGGTCCCCGTGAAAACGCCCGAGATCGATCCGGTGCGGCCGTCGATCTCCAAACCCACGCTCTCAAGCGATTCTCCGGTATCCAGAACCGCCGTGAAGTTCCCCCAATTCCCCTCGGCGAGCGCGTCCTCCGGCAGATCGAAGGAAAATGCCCCACCGGGAACCGCGGCCGCCGAAAGAGGCGCCTTCAGGTTCACCTCGAATAGTTGAAAGCTCTCCGCCCCCCGCTCGTCCTCCGCCGTGACCTTGATGATCACGTCCCCGTCGCTTTCGAACACTCCATAAAGCAGGCCACCCTCTTCTCCCGTGAACCTGCGCCACAGGCCGATCGACGGTAGCGGCTCAAGCGAATCCCCGTCCTCGTTCGCAAGGGTCGCGCTATATGTCAATCTCGACGAATCGCCGTCGGGATCGGTGAAGTACCCGGATTCGACGATAACCGATGTGCCGGTCCAAAGACTGAGCGGTTCGAGTGTCCGGCTCTCCATCGGAGCCATGTTCTCTTCAAGTCGCAAGTCCCGGGTGTGGGAACCTCCCCTGCCATCGGAAGCGGTGACTTCAACGGTCAAGTCTTCCCGCCCCGTGTAGGTGCCCCTGATCTTGCCGGTCTCTTGATCGATCTCCAATCCGACCGTGTCCAAACCCGCGCCCCCCTCCAAAACCGCCGAGTAGGTGAGGACATCGCCGTCCGGGTCCATGAACAGGCGCTCCGTGTCGATATCGTTTTCCCGATCGAAAGTGACCGTGTCCATTGGATCGGACACCGACGGGTCCGCCAGGGGAGCTTCGTTCGGCGTCGACGCAGGCGAGATGCCGAAGGTTCCCACGGCCTCTCCGTTCTCCTTTCCATCGGAGGCGGTGACTTCGATCATCACCTCCCCCGTTCCGGTGAAGCGGCCGCGGATCACCCCCGTATCGGAATCGATCATCAGGCCGATGTCCGACAGTGGCCTCCTCCCGCCGCCCGAAACCACCATCGCATCGAACGTCAACGTGTCTTCGTCGGGATCGGCGAAAGCGTAGCTCACGGGGATGTCCACCATCCCGCCAATCATCGAAACCCGCGCGGGAAGCGCCGTCTCCCAAACGGGAATTTCATTGTCCGGTTCGGTCGCGTCCTCCGGCCGGACCGCCTCCACGTCGAAAGTCTTCACGGATTCGCCCCCGCGACCATCCGTCACCGTGACGGTGACGCTGAAGCTCCGCGGCGCTTGGACAATTCCGGTGATCATGCCCGAATCTTCGCCGTAGGAGAGGCCCGTGCCTTCCAAGCCCGCGACCTCGAAACTCAGCGTGTCGTTGTCGCGGTCCCTGTACGCCCGGTGCACGTCGATGGCTTCGAGTTCCTCGCCGATCACCACCTCTACCTCGTCCTCCAGTCCGGAACCCCTCTCCGCCGGATTCTGGTTCACCGAGAGCGTGAAGGAACCGGTGGCGGAATCGCCGTCCCGGTCCGTTGCGGTCACATGGATTTCCCGTTCCCCGGTGCTGGTGACGATCCCTGAAATCGCGCCGGATTGGGGATTGATCTCCAAACCGAGCACCCGGAGCGGAAGACCGTGGTCTCCCACGGTCGCGGAGTAGGTCAGTTCATCCTCTCCGAAGTGGTCGAATGCCCGCTGGGCCTCGATGCCGTCCACCACGGCG
>JANQKA010000401.1 GCA_028281405.1 Hasllibacter sp.
GGAACGGACGCGGCCACGGGTCTGATGGGCGGCGCGGGCGATGATTTCATTTTCGGCTTCGGAGGCGACGACTTCCTCACCGGCGGTCTCGGAGACGACGTCATCGACGGCGGCGCGGGAGACGGGGACACCGCGGTGTTCGCTGGGAGTTTGGCGGGATTCCACATCACGGCTACGCTGTCCGGCTCCGACGCGACGTTTCGGATCAAAGACATTGCGACCACGGGAGGCGGCGAAATAGACGAAGGCGCGGACACGGTGAGATACATCGAAAATCTCATGTTCGGTGGCGCAACCTTCGCGGTTGTCGCCCACGACGCCATCACCCCCGCGAACTCCGAGATTATCCTGGGCAACGATAATCAACAAGGATCCTCGGCGAGCACGCGCTTCAGCGGAGGAGGCGAGGTGGACGTAATATTCGGCTTCGGTGGCGGGGACTTCATCGACGGCGGCATGGGCGACGACATGATATCTGGTGGAGCGGGAGACGACAACATTGATGGCGGTGCTGGAAATGACATTGCCCTGTTTGAGGGAGACATGACCGGATACGGCATCTCCGCCGCGTGGTCGGGCACCGATTTCGAACTCACCGTGGAATACACCGCAACCTCGGGGGGCGGTGCCGACAATGAGGGCACGGATACCCTGATCAATATTGAAAGGCTCCAGTTTGACGGAAACACGCTGTACGTGGTCATGCACGACACCGTCGGAAGAACGCTTACCGATTCCGTTGACGAAATCGTTATCGGGCAAGACGCGGTTGCGGACGGAATGAATGCTGCCACGGCACTGATGGGCGGTGTGGGCGACGACCAATTGTTCGGTTTCGGAGGCAACGACTTCCTAGACGGCGGCGCGGGCCACGATTCGGCAGTCTATGACGGGAACCGGGATGGCTACAACGTGTCGATCCAACGTGTCGAGGTCGGAGGTGAGATTGTCGTTCAGTTTAGAGTGATCGATTTGAATCCGGACAACGGCGACGAGGGTACCGACATCTTGACGAACATCGAGGAAATCCAGTTCTCCGATCACGCAGTTCTGATGTCCGATGCGGGCACCGGAAGCGACGACATTCTCATAGATTCCGACTATGCAGGGCTGATTGATGGTGGGGCGGGCCACGATGTCATCGCAGGGTTGGGCGGCGATGACACGCTCGAGGGCGGCGCGGGAAGCGACACTCTAGAGGGCGGCGCGGGCAACGACGTTCTTTACGGCAACACCCGCGTGGATGCCTCTGATGATCAAAACATCGATACGGCGGTGTTCGCTGGAATAATCGAAGATTATCTGTTCGATCGAAACACGGTTTCAGGAGCCATCATCGTCATGGACAGTTCAGACGGCGGAGAAGACGGGATCAATGAAGGCCGCGACTCGTTGTTAGGAATTGACAGGATTGTTTTCGGTGACGGAAAGGTATTAAATACGCAGAATATCCACATTGGCTCCGATCAATTATCTGTCAGGAATGCGGAATTGGGTCTGAGTGTTAACCACGGGGGGGGAGGCGTCGATCAATTCACGTCGACTGACGGAGCGGATATATTTCAGTATAGAGAGGCCTTGGACAGCCCGCCGGGATTTGAATCGGGTGGCCGGATTCTAGCAGGGAATGACTCCATTTTTGAGTTCAATGCAGCCGAGGGAGACCGAATTGCGCTCGCGGATATTCCCGAATTGAAAGACCTCAGCGTTAGACAAACTGGTAGCAGTGAACAGAGTGGCGTCAGCACCTATTTGGAGAATTCCATGTTCAGATTGCAATTAGGCGGATTCCATACGTTAAGTGAGGGCAACGATTATTACTATGTCGATGTCGGAGCCAACGGCATGGCTCCAACGGGAACCAATTCCCGGCAACAGGTCGCGCCTTTCTACGACGCGGAGCCGGAATCGGTGAAATTATTCCCTGAAAGACCGGATATTCCGGAAAACTCCGGCAATGGGCGAAACGCGGACACGCTCCGCATCAAATCGGGAGAGGAGAAGGGAATGATCACCGATTTCTCGGTCGGCGACGACATCGATTCAGCCGAATTGTCGCGGCTGCCGCCTCAGGAAGGGTGGGAGGAGGAAAAATTCGCAACAGGAGTTTCCATGATGGCGCCGACACCCGAAGTTTCGACGGTGAACGCGCGTGAGGAAACTGACTATGTGATTTCTGCGGCGTTCGCCTGAATAGTCGGGCAAGAAGGGAACACCTACGTGGGTAGGGAGGCTTCTTCCGACGCCGGTGTGGACGGTCGTCCGGAATTTCCGTCGGCCCCAGCGCGGCGTAATCGGATGTCCCGGTCCCACTGCGGGGAGGACCGGATGCGGCGTGCGGCGCGGGAGATGATGAATTTCGCATCCACCCGCGCCGGCCCGACTGCCGGTGGCGGACTTCCAATGGATGAGACACGCCGGTTGACGGAGGGCGCGCTCTCCGTTCGTGAATTTCACGCGCCCGCGGACCCATGCCCGGGATGTCCGCGGCCACGCCTCCGAACGGTCCCGATTCCCGCGCGGTTCCGGCGCGGGGAGGAATTCGCGGAGCGAAGCCTGAGGCGGCATCCCGGCGCGGGGATATCCACGCGCCCGTCATCGGCGGTGTCGCCAAAGGATCCGGATCCCTCCGAATGTGACATCCGAACAATTGCATCCGGGCGCGCGCCGCCGCAGACTGCGCGCCGTATCCGGGGAGGAGAGGCATGACGGGAAACGCGGCGGTAAGGTTCGTGGACCGGAATCGGGCGGAGCGGGCCGACAAGACGGCGTTCAGCGAGGCGGACGGCGCGCGCAGGTCCATCACATACGGAGGCCTGGCCGATTGGACGGACGAATTCGCGGGCGCGCTCGGAGCGGCGGGCATCCGGAGGGAGGAGCGGGTCTTGATGCTCGTTCCCGATCAGCTGGAATTTCCGGTGATCTTCTGGGGCGCGATGAAGGCGGGGGCGGTGCCGGTGCCCGTCAACACGCTTTTGACGACGGAGGACTACCGAGGAATCCTCGCCGACGGCCGCGCGGCGGCGCTGTTCGTCTCCGAGGGACTTTGGCCCCGCGTCGCGCCCGCACTGCCGGACAATCCATGGACGCGGCTCGTGGTGATCATCGGCGACACACCCGAAGGGAGGACGTCCTGGGAGTCGTTCATGCATGGGGCGGAACCCTCCGAAACGGTCGACGCCATCGAAGACGAATGCGGATTCTGGTTCTATTCGTCTGGGTCCACGGGACGGCCCAAGGGTGTGAGGCACCATCACGGGGCCCTTGGGGCCACGGCGGACACCTACGGCGCGCGGGTGCTGGGCGTGAGGGAAGACGACACGGTGTTCTCCGCGGCCAAGCTCTTCTTCGCCTACGGCCTGGGCAACAGCATGACCTTCCCCATGTCCGTCGGGGCCACGTCGGTGCTGTTTTCCGGGAGGCCGACGCCGGAGGACGTGAGCGGCGTTCTGGAGCGGGAACGGCCGACGGTGTTCCACGGCGTGCCGACG